>JAYWEG010000217.1:0-3522 GCA_043779445.1 Bacteroidota bacterium | reverse complement strand
AGAAAAAAAACCTCCGTGGATAATTAATTTAGACATTTTGGATTATTAGATTTACAGACGAAGTAATTTTTAAATTTTTATAGAATAAGATTTTTAGCAAACTAAAAGTTCATGAAATTTATAAATCTAAAAATCAAAGAAGTCTAATAATCTGTTAAACATATTGTGAGCTTTGAATCATCATTTTAAAAGTATCTAAGTTGAAAGTATCATGTTTACTCATCACATGAGTGACTAAATGTGAAATAGAAATGGGTTGACCCAACTCCACTTGAGTTAAATTCGTGTCTTTAATTTCACGACCATCGACTAAAATTACTAATCCAGAGCCAATTGCTTCCATTTGTTTTCCATCTGTAATCAATAAACCAGTATCTTCTCCAAGACCAATTCCTAAAACTTTTGGATTTCCAACTACTGCTTGAAAAAGTCTACCAATTCTTCCGCGTTGCACAAAATGTGTATCAATGATGACACCATCGATTAATCCTAAGCCAGATGTAATTTTCACTTCACCTTTCAACAAAGCTTCGGAACTGCTTCCTTGATAAATCATGTTGTTAGATGCGGCAGCTGCTCCAGCAGAAGTTCCAGCATAAATAAAATCTTCGTTTTGATATTTTTCTAATAACAAATCATGAAAAGGTGTTCCACCCAAAATAGATGTCAATCGCAATTGATCTCCACCAGTAAACATTACAATATCGGCTTTGCGCAAACGTTCCACAATTTCAAGATCCATGGCTTGATCTCGACGTTCAATATTCAAAACATCGACATTGTCAGCACCCAAATAGGTGAAGGCTTTTACATATTCTGCGCCAATTTCTTTAGGGATTTTAGACGCTGTGGTAATAATTTCAACTCTAGAATGTTCTTTATGTTTTGATTCATTTATGATACGTTTCAAAATTCCTGCTTCGAAAAAGTTAAGATTTTTTGCAGCATCAACATCAAGATTTTTCTCAGTAAAACTGCCTTTGTCTACAGCACCACCAATAATAATAAGTTTTCCTTTAATATCCATGTCGCAAAAGTAAATAAATGTTTAGGATTGACAAATATATTTCGTCTTAATTGAAGTAATTTCTTAACATTAGATTGAAGTGGTATAAAAATCTTAATATAAATATGATATTAGATTTTCTAAAAAACGGACATTCCGGTTTTTGTCGTTAATAATTCGAGTGCAAACATTCCCAGTTCCGAGTTTCCTGTTTCATTGAGCCTAGGCGACCAAGTAGCAACTACAAAATTTTTAGGAAACAATGCTGCTATGCCACCCCCTATTCCGCTTTTACCTGGCAATCCAACTTTGTAGGTAAATTCGCCAGATTCGTCATAAAATCCACAAGTTTGCATGAGAGCATTTAATCGTTTAACTTGACTTTTTGTTAGAATTTGGTTTCCAGAAATTGATATTCCTTCATTGGCAAAAAAGAAAAAAGAATGTGCCAACTCTTTGCAAGTCATTTCGAGAGAACATTGATGAAAATAGAAATCGAGAACCGTTTCGACATTGTTATTTATATTTCCGAAAGATTTCAAAAAATTACATAATGCTGCATTTCGAAAACCTGTGTCTTTTTCGGATTTGGCAACATTCAAATTATAATTTATTGTTTCACACCCCGAAATTTTTCTAATAAATTCTAAAAAATCTTGTTTTGGATTTTCTAAATTAGAAACCAACATATCGGCAATGACTAAAGCTCCCGCATTGATGAACGGATTTCTAGGAATTCCTTTTTCGTATTCGAGTTGCACTAACGAATTAAATGAATTTCCAGAAGGTTCTACACCTACCCTTTCCCAAACTTTTTCGTCAAGAAATGAAAAAGCTAATGCCACTGTTAAAGCTTTAGAAACCGATTGAATTGAAAATTTTTCGTCACAATCACCTACTCCAAAATCCTGATGATTGATTGTTGTGAGATGAATTCCAAATTTGTTTGCATCAATTTTAGTCAATTCAGGAATTGAATTTGAAACATTGCCAATTTTAGGGATTGCTTTAGATTCTTGATATATTTGAGTAAGAATTTGCTCGAAGTTCATTTAGATTTATGTTTTCTGTTTCTTTTTTTTAGCAGCAGGGAACAAAACATTATTTAAAATTAATCTAAAACCTGGAGAATTTGGATGCAAATCTAAAACTGTGGGTTGGTCTCCAACTTTGTGCTGATAATCTTCTGGATCATGACCTCCAAAGTAGGTAAACATTCCTTTTCCCTTTTCGCCATGAATGTACCTTGCTTCGTTGTTGATTTCGTTTTCTCCTAGAACCAAAACATTGGTTTTTACTAATTCTCTATCAAAAGCTGTTGTTTGTCCCATAAAACCTTTAACTAAAGAAGTATGGTTTTGACAAAGCATCGTTGGGATTGGATCCCATTTTGCAGAAAAATCCATGAGTGTAAAATAATCTTTTTCAAATGGCATTCTTCTTTTTTCTGTAGTATCAATATCAGAAAATTCATAATGTTCTGGTTTTCTGTCTAAAATATAATTTTTGAAGGCAAATGAATTCGAATAGTTGAGCTTGGCTTGAAAATTACTTTCACTCGGATCACCATCGAACATAGTCTCACAAATATCAGTACCTTCTGCAGCCAATGCTATATCAAAACTGTCTGTTGCTGAGCACATGGCAAACATAAATCCACCACCAATTACAAAATCACGTATTTTTTTTGCAACTGCTAGTTTTTCGAGCGAAACTTTTTCAAAACCTAATTTAGTAGCCAATTGTTCGGCTTTTAGTTTTTGATCAATGTACCATGGTGCGTTTTTGTATGAAGAGTAGAATTTACCGTATTGTCCTGTAAAATCTTCATGATGCAAATGCAACCATTCATATTGTATGAGTCCGTCTGCAAGTACATCTTCATCATATATTGGAGTAAATGGAATTTCTGCATAGGTCAATACTAAAGTAACGGCATCGTCCCAAGGTTGTTTTCCAGGAGGAGTATAAACTGCTATTTTTGGTGCTTTTTCGAGAATAACAGCGTCCATGTTTTGCGATGGGCTCGAAATTTCTGCTAGAATATTGGCTTGTTCCGAATCCGAAAGTATTTCGAAACTAACTCCACGGATTTGACATTCTTTACGAATTTCTGCTGCATCTGGTAACAAAAAAGAACCACCACGATAATTCAATAACCAACTTGCTTTATAATCTTTGGCCAAACACCAATAGGTAATTCCATAGGCTTTGAGATGGTTTTTTTGTGTAGTTTCGTCCATTGGCAACAAAATAAACGATGCTTTTGCGCTAATTCCTAGTAGAATAAAAAAAGTGTAAATGAATTTTTTCAATTAGTAATTATTTGATTCAAATGTAATTATTTTTTTGTGAACAAAAACATAAAATTTTGTGTGTAAAATTTAAAAAAAACCAGCTACAAATAAAATTGAGCTTAACTTCAAATTTGGATACTAAATAATTTCAATAGATATCACGATTGTACTTTATGCAATTTATTAATATTTTTATAATACTTCAAAAATACAATGGAC
>JAYWEG010000216.1:0-3532 GCA_043779445.1 Bacteroidota bacterium | reverse complement strand
TAAAAATCTACTATTTTCGCAAAAACACTTTGATTTAATTTTGAAATTAAATAAAATTTCGTTTGTTGAAAAAAATTCCTCAAGTGATATTTTTAATGTAATTACAGAATCTTTAGTTGAAGGATTGAATATCGATAGAGCAAGTTACTGGAAATTTGAAGATAAAAAACTCAAATGTGTGAACTTGTATGATAATGATTCGAAATTGCATTTAACCCATATTGACATTGATCAAAGAGATTTACCTATTTATTTTCAGGCTTTATCCGACGGAATCGCTATTGTTGCGGATGATGTCATGACAAATCAGTATACTCAAGAGTTAAAAGAAAGTTACTTAATCCCGCTAGGAATTACGGACATGTTGGATTTACCAATCCGAGAAAATGGAAAGGTAATTGGAGTTTTGTGTTGTGAACATCGAGAAGATCCAAGAGTTTGGAACGAATCTGATTTGGCTTTTGCAAAATCGGTAGCCGATATTTTGGCTTTGATGTTAGAGCATTTTTATTCTGTAGAAATCGAAAAAAAATTAATTGATAGCGAACGAAAGGTAAATTTAATCACAGAATTTTCTTCTGATGGTTTTGTAGTTTTTGAAAAATCCAAAGTAACCTATGCATCACCATCGTATTGTAGTTTGCTTGGTTTTACTAAAAAAGAAGTTTTGAAACTATCATCAGAAGATGTTTTAAATAATATTCATCCTGACGATCGTGAAAATATTAGGATTATTGTAGCAAAAAACTTAGTATTAAAAAATGCCAACTTCAAATATGAATTTAGATTTAGAACTAAATCAGGAAATTATTTATGGCGAGAAGATACAGCATCTGTGCTATATGATGAATTTGGAAAATACACAAAATACATTTTAATAAGCAGAGATATTAACAAAGCTAAAATGGCATCTGAAGAAATTAATCGGTTATACGAAGTTTCGCAAGTTCAAAATCGAAAACTAGTAGATTTCACTTACATTGTTTCACATAATATTCGATCGAACTCTTGCAACATATCAATGCTTTTGGATTTAATTGAAGAAACAAAAGATGTTTCAGAAAAAGAAGAATACTATAAATTATTGAAAGAAAGCAATAACAAATTAACCGAAACTTTGCATTATTTGAATGAGACAATCAGTGTAAGAAATAATTCAGAAAATTTAAAAATTCAGGTAAATGTCAAAAGAGAGATAGAAAAAGTGCTTCAATCTATTAACGCAATCATAAAGAATGAAAATGTCGATGTAGAAATTAACATTGATGATAATTTAGAAATCAATACGATTCCATCCTATTTTGAGAGTATTATGTTTAATTTAATTTCAAATTCAGTTAGATATAAATCGAATTTTGAAAAACCTAAAATTGAAATTAATGCTAAAAAAAGAAGTACAATTTTCGAAATAATCGTAAAAGACAATGGTCTTGGAATCGATTTAGACTTGAATAAAGAAAAAATATTTGGAATGTATAAAACATTTCATAACAACGATGACGCAGTTGGTATTGGACTTTTCATGACAAAAAATCATGTAGAAACCCTTGGCGGAAAAATTGAAGTTACTAGCAAAATTAATGAAGGTTCACAATTTAAAGTCTCTCTGTATGAATAAATTTGATTTTACCTACATCATCGATGATGACGCCATTTTTGTGATGGTTTTTAAAAAAATATTATCAAATATTGAATATTTCAATAAGGTTGATACTTTAAAAAATGGATTTGAAGCACTTCAAGGATTAAAAAATTTAGAGGCTAATAACGAAAAATTTCCCGATATTATCTTTTTAGATTTGAACATGCCTGTTCTTGATGGTTGGCAATTTCTTGAAGCTTTAGAAAATTTGCCTTTTAAAGACAAACTTAATATACATGTAATTTCTTCAACAATTGACAAAGCAGAAATTGAACGATCGCAAAGTTTTAAAGTTGTAAAAAGTTTTATTCAAAAACCAACAAGTGCCAAGCAATTAATACAAAGTTTAGGAGTTTTATCTAGCTAAAAACCTTCGAAAACCCCTAGGCCAAATAACGCAAAATCATATTTAACAGGGTCTTTTTTGTCAAGTTTTCGGAGTTTTGTATCGAGTTCTAATAATGCTTTTGCATCGTTTTGTTTTCGAGTTAGTAAACCTAATTTTCGTGCTACAGTACCAGAATGAACGTCCAAAGGACAAGACAATTTAGAGGGAGAAATAGTGGACCAAAGACCCAAATCAACACCTTTTTTATCATCACGAACCATCCAGCGCAAAAACATATTAATGCGTTTGGCTGCGGAGTTGTTAATGGGGTCCGAAACATGCTTTTGAGTTCTATTTTGATGTTCAATTTCAAAAAAAACTTTTTTGAACTCAGAGATACTTTTTTGTAAACTATCTTTTTCTTGATATTTAGCAAAAACAGATTCAATTCCGTTATGGTTTTTATAAATGTTTTGCAAACTTTTCACGAAAGTAAAAAAATCTCCACCATTGAAAGTTCTATGAACAAAATTTTCGAGTCTTTCGAGTTGATCATTATTATGCGACATGACAAAATCAAAAGGAGAATTACCCATTAAATGCATCATTTTATGAGAGTTTTGAATAATCATTTTTCTATTTCCCCAAGAAATAGTTGCAACTAAAAAACCTGAAATTTCAATATCTTCTTTCAAGGAAAATAAATGAGGAATTTGAATTGGGTCGGATTCTATAAATTTGGGACTGTTATATAATTCTACTTTTTTATCTAGAAAATCTTTAAGTTCAGGTTGTTTCATTTTTGTAAAAAATACTAAATACTAATTTTACCATCAACCATAACCAATTTTCTATCGGCCATGTTTGCCAACTCTTCGTTATGAGTGACGATAACAAAAGTTTGACCAAATTCGTCTCGAAGTTTAAAAAAAAGTTGATGCAAATTCTCTGCAGATGCAGTATCTAAATTCCCCGAAGGTTCATCAGCAAAAATCACAGCAGGTTTGTTTATGAGCGCACGAGCAACCGCAACACGTTGTTGTTCCCCTCCAGAAAGTTCATTCGGTTTATGATTCATTCGGTGTGATAATCCTAAATAATCAAGCAATTTTGCGGCTTCAATTTCAGTTTCTTTTTTTCCTTTTCCAGAAATAAAAGCAGGAATACAAACATTTTCTAAAGCTGTAAATTCTGGTAAAAGTTGATGAAATTGAAATATAAAACCAAGATTCAAATTTCTGAATTTAGACATTTCTTTGTCATTCATTTTCAGAATATTTTGATCGTTTAAAGAAAGTTCTGTTGAATTTTCTTTAGTTGGTAAATCCAAAGTGCCAAGAATTTGCAACAAAGTTGTTTTTCCTGCCCCAGAGGCGCCCACAATCGAAACAATCTCACCTTTTTTAATGTGCAAATTAACACCTTTGAGTACCTGAAGATTAGAGTATGATTTGTAGATATTTTTTGCCTGAATCATTCTTTTTATTTTTACAAAGAAACGGTTTTTCTTTATAAAAAATAAATTGATTACAATAATTTAAACTCAAATTATCAAACTTTTT
>JAYWEG010000215.1:0-23063 GCA_043779445.1 Bacteroidota bacterium | reverse complement strand
TTAGTTTTACTAATGTACTATCATAATATTTTCCAGCGGTCAAATATTTTGCTTCATAGAAATATATAGAAGCCAAGTTTCTATAATTCGAAGCCTTTAAATATTCGTTTTCAGATTGACATCGCAAAGATTTGTTATAGAATTTTTTTGCTTGTTTGTTGTTTTTGTTTTTATCATAATTTAGCGCTAACCGATGATTGATAACATCCAGAAACGGTCTATTTTCTCTGTCAAGCATTATTTTACTATAGTTTTTCATAAACAAAACAGTGTCTCCAGTCTGAAAATCGAATTGTCCTGCCAAACGAAGTTGTGCCTCCACAACATAGTTTCTTGGTGATTTACGCTTCATGTCGATCACACTTTGAAAAGCCACTTTAGAACTATCAACCTGATTTTTTTGTTCAAAAAGTTGACCTAAAATAAATCTGTAACGGGCTTTTTCTTCGTTTTTTTTAGAAAATTTTATAGCCGTTTTTAATTTAGAAATTGCACTGTCTCTTTGATCCGTTTTTAAATAGGCTTGCGCTAAAATTGCATTTGCGTCAGAGAAAACTTGATTTTTAAGTTTAATTTCTTTTAGTAAAGTGGTAAGGTTTTTAACTGCTAAAGCATCGTTTTCGAGACGCATATTAGTTTTTTCTCTCCAAATTTTTGCAGTATATATTTTATCACTTTTTGGATATTTATATAAAATATAATTGAAAGCCTCAAGTGCAGGAATAAAACGTTGATCATAATATCTTGCTTGGCCAAGCATTAAATAGGCTTCATCAATTTGGGGATTTCTTTCGGAACCATCAATGTTCATAGAGCGACGCTGAATGGCTTTTGTTGCTTTTTCTTCGGCACGATCAAAATCGGCGTTTTTTGGTTTGGTTTGTGTTTCATCGTTTCCTCTAATTGCAATAATTTGTTGACGTTCGATTGGAAGTATATCCCAATAATCGTCTTTGTATTGTGTTTTGAGGTTTGTTAATCCTTTGTCAAGTGCCACGCCACCATTATACAAAACATTGTATTTAGTGTTCAAAGCCTGAAAATTTCGAGTAGCAAAATTATCTCTTTTGGTGGAACAAGCTAACAATGTGAACAATGCGCCAAAAACTATGATATGTTTGTTTGATGTTTTCAATTGGAAACGGTTTACTATTAAAACTACTAATTTCGAAGTTTAGTATTTTAACTGGTAAAAATACGTTTCTTTTTGTGATTTAGAAATAAATGTTGCTTTTTTTGCGTGAAGGATTGAAGCGATATCCTTTTGTGGAATGAAATGGAACGAAAGATTTAGCGGAAAGCCTGACCACGATTTTTCTTCGTGGTCACGCCCAAAAAATTAAACTGCAAAAAATTCTTCGAGCTCTTTGAGTGTTTCTGGATTGGTTTGAATGTCTTTGACGATTTCGCCTTTGTGCATGGCAACGATTCTATCCGAAACCTCGACGGTGTGGAGCAAATCGTGGCTCGAAACCAAAATAGTTACATTTGGATCTGCGGCTAAATCTGCAATAATCTTTTTGAGCCTGAATTGTGTTGTTGGGTCTAAATTTGCAAATGGTTCATCGAGAATTATCACTTCGGGATTGCCAATTAGAGTTGCAATAATCCCAATTTTCTTTTGATTTCCTTTGGAAAAATCCCGAATGTATTTTTTTCCGTTGAGAATGTCGCCATTAAAAAACTCTTCGTGTTTTGCTAATAAAGCATCGACATCGGCTTTGTTTTGATTTCGTAAATCGCCAATGAAATAGAAATATTCTTCGGGTGTGAGATAACCAATTAAAAAACTTTCGTCGAGGAATGATGCTGTGAAAGGTTTCCAGTTTTCTGAAGTGTTTACTTGAATATTGTTGTTAATTATTTGTCCTGTTGTTGGCTGAATTAAATCTAGCAATAAACTAAAAAAAGTTGTTTTTCCTGCGCCGTTATTGCCCACGAGTCCGAAACTTTCGCCTTTTTTTATTTCTAGATTGTCAATTTTGAGAACTTGTGTTCCATTGTATGATTTTGAAAGATTTGTTGCTTGTATCATGTTATTAATTTTGATTTGTAGTTTAAGATTTTTGCTTGTAAGCGTCAATGGTTTTATATTTTTCTGATTTATATACTTTTTCAATTAATGAAAAAACTTTGTCTCGAAATGCAAAGCCCAGAATTCCTGCAACGGCAACCATCATTAGTCCCACGTTTTGATTGAAAACATAAAATCCAAATCCATAGAGCAATAAAGGAATTAGTAATTTTGGTAAAGAAATTAACATGGTTTGAACATTAAATGCTTTTTTGTCGCCAAATGCTCCTTTGCTAGTTGCTAAATCTATTGGTGTTTTGGTATAGGCTCCTGCCAAAAGCACTAAATGTGAATTGACGCCAATGTTATATATTGCTCCTGCCAATATGCATAAATAAACTTGCAAACCATAGTATAAATAGAATGTTGCGAACAAAGTTGAAATTGTTGTTCCAATAACTACTAACCACCATTTTGAAGTAATATAATTCCTGTATGGAATGTTTTGTGTCATCATTAAAGGATAAAAAGAACTGTCCCAACTTGGTACAAATTGACCAAATGTGAAAAGAAATCCACCCGAAACAAATATTCCTGCAAAAATATGCATGATTTGTGGTTGATGCGAATTTTCTCTGAAAAAAATTAATCCATAAAACAGAAATAAAATACTCATCGTAACTGTTGTTTTGGAACGTTTGTTTCTTTTGATGAGTTTGATGTCGTTTTTTAAGAACGTTCCTAAAGTCCCAAATTGATTGAGCCAAGTAAGATTTTCGGTTTTGGCAATGTCGTGTTTTGATGACAAACCGGCATCGAGATACAAATCGCTTTTGAAATAGTTAAACGTGAAATAATACAACGAAATCATCGCCAAAAACGGAATCAAGAAAACCCATTTTGTTGCAAAAATTGAATCGAAAAACACGCTGGTATAATCTGTGATATTAAAAATTCCATAGTATTGACAACCTGCAAAAACTGAAATAACTACTAAAAAAACCACAAACAAACTGTCTTTGTTATTGATTATTATATTCAAAAAATTATTGATATATATGAGTGAGAACATCGCCAAATGCCATATCAAAACACTAACCACATCGTAACCTTCTATCAATAAAACGATAGTAAATGGAATAAAGAAAAAAGAATGAATGATGTTGAAAAACGATAGTCCTGTTTTGCCTAAAGAAAAATTGACAATCGTGGATTTCTTGAATGGTAAATTCAATAAAGGTCTGATGTTTAGAACTGGGATTTTTTGCATCATAAAACGAACCCCTAAATCTAATGCAAAATAATACACTAAAAATTTATTTAGTTGTTGTAAAGGATCTAAATTCATCTTTTTGAGTGCGTAAAAAAGTGCAATTCCTGCTGCTAGCAACAAAAAAGAATATAGAATCGCTACCGAACCAAGAATTATTTTTAGTGCGAGATTAGTTCCAAATGATGCGGATCTAATAAACTGTTTCCACTCTAGATAAAGGAATTTTTTGAACATTTTGGCTTTATTTTTATTTATTAGATTATAAAAGTATGAAAATGTTACAAGATTTTGCAAAAATTATTAATTCTGATTTGTGTTTCTTACTTTTGTAAAAAATATATATATAAATGTCAGCATTTTACAAATTAAACATAAAAGAAGTTAAAAGAGAAACCAAAGATGCGGTTTCAATAGTATTTAGTATTCCTAATGAATTAAAATCCAATTACAAATACGTTGCAGGACAATATTTGAATCTGAAATTAACTCTCGATGGCCAAGAAATTCGTCGTGCTTACTCAATTTGTTCTTCGCCAGAAAGCGATGAGTTACGAATTTCTGTAAAAGCAGTTAAAGATGGTGTTTTTTCGCAGTTTGCAAACAAACAAATAAAAGCGGGAGATACAATTGAAATTGGAACTCCAGAGGGAAATTTCACATTTGAACCAAGCATTGACAAGCAAAAAAACTATGCTGGATTTGTTGCTGGTAGCGGAATAACGCCAGTTATATCCATCATTAAATCGATGTTGATTAGTGAACCCAAAAGTACTTTTGTTTTAGTATATGGCAATAAATCTCCAGAAGAAACGATTTTTTATAACGATTTGCATGAACTGATGCTTAACAATGTAGGAAGATTTTTTGTACATTATGTATACAGTCAATCGAAACTTGATGGCGAAAATTTTGGTCGTATTGACAAATCGATTGTAAATATGGTTTTGAACACTAAACATAAAGAAAAAGAATTTGATAAGTTTTATTTGTGTGGGCCAGAAGCCATGATTAACTCGGTTTCAACAGTTTTGAAAGAACACAATGTTGCTGATAAAAGCATTAAATTCGAGTTATTTACTACAACATCAACCGAAAAAGTGATTGCAGTTGATGGAAACGGTCATACCAAAGTAAAAATGATGGTCGATGGTGACTCGTTTGAATTCGAAATGTCTCAAAAACAAACCATTCTCGAAGCGGCACTAAAACAAGGCATCGATGCGCCCTATTCTTGTCAAGGCGGCATTTGCAGCAGTTGTTTGTGTAGAATTACCGAAGGAACTGCCGAAATGAAGAAAAATTCAATTCTAACCGATTCAGAAATTGCCGAAGGTTTGGTTTTGAGTTGTCAAGCGATTCCAACTTCGAGCACGATTTTTGTAGATTATGATGATGTTTAAAAAAGTTTTCAGTTCTCAGTAGCGGTTTTCAGTATAACCGCGACTGAAAACTGCAACTGAAAACTGAACAAAATGAAAAACATACGACAACTTTTTAAGGACAAAGAATATCTTCTTGACGAACCCGAAGTCGAAAAATTGATCGAATATTGTGAAGAAATGCAAGACGAAATAGTAGAATTCAAGTTCGAAAAAGCCAATAACAAAGAATTGGCAATGCTTGATATGCTCAAAGAAGTTGTCAAAGGTTGCGATGGCATTCAAAAAGAACAATACGAACATGAACGTTTTGGATACGATGCACCTAATTATGAGGCTACAATTAAAAATTTGAATTCTTACATCGTTCGAAAATGTCATGATTTGAAGATTTATTTGTGAGAAAACGTTGTGATGAGGAAGTTAGAAGCAACTATTACTTTTAAATGTTTGAATCGATTTTAGAAACTACTTCAAAAGGTAGAATCGTTTTCATAGCATCCTGATAACCTTCAATAATTTTATTCCCGTAAACCGAAGTTGGCAGTTTTGGGTACAAATTTCTATCGCTAATTAAGCAATTTTCTAATGGTTGATTGAATGGCGAAAAACCAGCAAACGGATGTGTTGCGCCCCAAAGCGTAATAACTTTTACACCCAGCATTGCTGCGATATGTGCGTTTCCAGAATCCATAGAAAGCATAACGTCAAGATTCGAAATGAGTTTCAATTCTTGTTCAAAGCTGATTTTTCCGGCGCAATTTATAACGTTTTCTTTATTTGATGTGAGCGAATTCAAAATTTCGATTTCAGATTTTCCACCACCAAAAAGCAATATTTTATTTTGAAGATTCAATGCTAATTGATCAATAACTTGTCGCATTAAATCTATTGGATAAACCTTAGAATCATATTGTGCGAATGGTGCTATTCCTATTAGTTTTTGATTGTTGTTTTTGATTAAATCCTGGATTTGATAATCTAAAGTTGCTTTTTTAGGAAAAATCGGATTCGATAAATCGATTTGAAATCCTAATTCTTGAAAAACTTTGCAATGCCTTTCAAACATGGTTGGCAATTGCTTGAAAATTTTATTTTCTGAACGAGTTAATGCTTTTTTCTCGGCTCGACCTTTGTCAACAGTTACTGTTTTTTTGCCGCTTAAAGCAAACAAAAGTCCAATAATTTTAGATCTTAAAACATTGTGTAAATCGGCAAAAGCATCAATATGGAGTTTTTGTAAATCTCGAAATAAACGCATTAATCCTAAAAATCCCTTGTGTCTATTTTTGTCATCAAATTCAAAAAAGGTTACATTCGGAATTTCATCAAAAAAAGGTTTGAAAAATTTTCTTGAAACAACCGTAATTTTAATTTTAGGATTTAGATTTACAAATGCACGCAAAACAGGAACGGTCATAGCGACATCGCCCATTGCAGAAAGTCTCATTACGGCAATATGTTTTGGTGTTTTCGGCAAATTTAAGGTATTTCCAAAGTGGTAGTTTCCTTTTTTGACATATTTTTAATTGTCATTAATCCATCAATATGTTCGTGTAAAGTTGGATCTATATTATTGAGCATTGGATCTAAAATAAAATCTACACCCTCACGTCTAGCAAATTTTGCAACAGGAACAAAGTCACTATCGCCCGCAATTAAAATTATTTGTTGAACTTGCTCTTTAAAAGAAAGCGTGGCAATATCTAAACCGACTTTCATATCAACTCCTTTTTGAGTTAAAGGGAATTCTATATCATCAAATTTTAAATCACTAACATTTATTGTTCCTTCTAGCAAAGGCTTGGTATGTCTTGATTTTATCTGCCAATCTCTTGAACTGTTTTTTAAAAAACCTAATCTTAACGCTATCTTTCTCTGTTTCTTTAATTCTGTAAATAAAGAGTGTCTGAATTTAAATAAATCTGTTTTTTTAAAACTTATAGATTGTCCCGTAATTGGATTTTTTGAATCTCCATCAAATGGTTCTGCATCGTAATAAAAAATTCTATATAATTCTGTTGGAGGTAAATTATATTTTGCTCTGTAATTATTTATTTTTTGAATGTGTTTAAAGCAATAAGAAACAATATTTTTAGCAACTTTTTCTGCTGTATCAGAACTCTCAAATCCTTGTATAAATTTATATCTTTTGATGAAAAAACCTCCATCGATTAAAATTGCTGTCTTCATATTAAAATAAAAAAGTCCAAAGTCAGTATTTGTCGCTATAAATATCTTAGAAAAATTCTAAAACTGACAAATCCGCTCAATGGACATTATAAAAGTTATACAAATATACAATATAAATTAATATACCAAAATTTATGCCATATTTATTTCTTATTCTGATACAAAACGGGGTTCAAATCATCGTCATTGTACATTTTCATTTGTTTATAGACTTTCATGAACTTGTTTCCGTGTTCAATATCAGATAATAAATCATCTATTGCCGTTGACAAATCGCTGCGTTGTTCTAATAAAATATTTAGTTTTTTCTGGCAATTGTCACGATGTTCTTGAGTTGCTGGCTGTCTAGTGACCTCTTCGGTCATATGATAAATTTTGAGTGCCAAAATACTCAACCTGTCAAATGCCCAAGCGGGACTTTCAGAATTAATTTTAGCGTTTTCTTTAACCACAACTTGGCTGTATTTTTGCAAGAAATAACTATCCGTATATTCGACCATGTCGGTGCGCTCTTGGTTCGAAGTATCGATTCTGCGTTTTAAATTCAAGGCTGCAACTGGGTCGATATTTGGATCACGAATAATGTCTTCGAAATGCCATTGAACAGTGTCAATCCAGTTTTTGTGGTATAACAAATGTTCGAATTTTTCTTTATCAAACGGGTTCTTTATAGGTTGATCTACATTATCAAATTTGTGATAATCTCGAATACTTTGCTCGAAAACTTCGTAGGCTAATTTTGAAAACATATCTTTGTATTTTGAAACACAAATATAGTTGCAAAAAGTTTAAAAGTTTAAAAAAAGTTTAAAAGTTTAACCCAAAATCCTAATTCTTAAATTTCAAATCCTTAATTTTAAAAATGCAAATTCATTATCTATCAGAAGCAAATAGTGTTCTTAATCATTTTTTAGGGCAAATTCGAAACATTAAAATTCAAAACGATAGCATGCGTTTTCGAAGAAATATTGAAAGAATTGGAGAAATCATGGCCTATGAATTGAGTAAAAATTTACACTACAAAAACATCGAAATTCAAACGCCACTTGGCATCAAAAAAACAACCGAAATCGAAGATGAACTGGTGCTTTGCTCCATCCTTCGTGCTGGTTTACCCTTACATTTAGGTTTTTTGAATTATTTTGATAATGCAGAAAATGGATTTGTTTCTGCATATCGATATCATGCTAATAACGACGATTCTTTCGAAATAAAAGTAGAATATCAAGCTGTTCCAAATATCGAAAATAAGAGTTTATTATTAATAGATCCGATGCTTGCAACGGGTCAATCCATGGTGGCGGTTTTTAATAAATTATTGGAAAAAGGTACTCCAAAAGAAATTCATATTGCAGTTGTCATTGCGGTTCCAGAAGGAATTGCCTATCTCGAAAAAAATTTGCCAAACAATTGCCATCTTTGGGTTGCAACTTTGGACGAAAAACTTAACGACAAAAACTATATCATTCCTGGACTTGGAGATGCTGGTGATTTGGCATATGGGAATAAATTATAACTGCATAAAGAAACAAATCAATCCACAAGTCAAAACTGCAAAAAAAGCGACTTCTTGTTGCCATTTTTGTTGCGTAATTTCTACAAAACTAGACGCCATAATGGCCAAAGGCGCAAAGGTGAAAATCAAAATATCATTACTTTTGTTTGGAGAAAGTATAAAAATAACTAATCCTAGAAAAAACCAGAGCAATATTTTTTTATAGGACGAATTTAATAGTAATGACCTGTTTGAAAGTGATAATATGAGTGTTACAACAAAAAAACAGGCTATCATTACAAACAAGGATAACGAAATGTTTTGAAAAATCGATTTGAAATAATAAAATTCAAAATTAATGTAAATACTATCCAAAAATTGCCAAATAAGCGATGTATCTACTAATAACGAGAAAAATACAAACCCAATTATTACGCTAAAAAAAGCAATAAACGGAAGAACCCAATTCCTGTAGTCGCGTCCAACATGAAATAAAATAGATATAAAAACTAAAAGAATAAAAATTATACTCCAAAAATGAAACAATGATGCCACAAAAATCCAGAAAGAGGCATCAAAAACTTTTTCTTTTGAGAATTTTAAGGTTTGTAAGGATATTATTCTTCGCAACGATAACATCACACAAAAATTAGCAATAAGCAAATTTGTATTGTTGAATACAGATGGGAAAAATAAAAGAAACAAAAAATAGTAAAAAATTGTGTAACCATTGTCTTTACTCAATCCGTTTCGCTTTGTAATAAAATCAACTGCTACAAACGAAACTAAAATTACAACAAAATCAGCTGTTTTCTCTATCCAATTAGCAACAGAAAAAGTTGCGAGATTCGAGTTGTTTTGTGACAACAAAAAGAAAATAACAATCAAAATCCCGATCAAAGAATAATTTATCGGTGTAGATTTTTTAAAAATAGTTGTAATCATGAGGATATTTTATACTTTTGCAAATATAATTATAATAGTCAAACATAATGAAAGCATTTTTTGAAGCAATACAATGGTTATTTGAAAATATTTTTTTCGCATTACATAATTTTCTGAGACATTTAGAACTTTCTAGTTGGTTTGCCGCTAATTTAATCAATTGGTGTTTTATGGGGATTTGCGTTTACTTTATGGTGTTTTGGATCAAGCAATTGAAATTACACGAAGAAAACGGCGAAGAGAACCAAGATACTACGGCTCATTCTTTCTTAACGAAGTAAGTCTCGACCAATATCTTTTCTAAAATACATCGTATCAAAATGTAGTTTATCTATGTTTTGATACGTTTTTTTTATGGCTTCTTGAAAATCATCCCCAAAAGATGTTATTGCCAATACTCTTCCTCCATTGCTCACAACTTGGTTATTTTCAATTTTAGTTCCGGCATGAAAAACAATAGAGTTAGTAACATTTTCAATTCCTGAAATTACTTTTCCTTTTTTGTAATCTTCTGGATAACCCCCAGACGCTAGCATTACCGTTGTTGCGCTTCTCGGGTCAATTTCTAAAGTAACCACATTTAACTTTCCGTTAGCAACGGCCTCAAATACTTCAACTAAGTCGCTTTTTAATCGCGGAATCACAACTTCAGTTTCTGGATCGCCCATTCTAACGTTATATTCTATTACAATTGGCTCGCCTTTTACGATTATTAATCCAATGAATACAAAACCTTTATAGTCGATTCCGTCTTTAACAAAACCCTCGATGGTGGGTTTTACTATTCGAGTTTCAATTTTTTCTAACAAAACTGCATCCGCAAATGGCACTGGCGATACAGCTCCCATTCCACCTGTGTTTAAACCCGTATCGCCTTCTCCAATTCGTTTGTAATCTTTGGCGGTTGGCAAAATTTTATAATTTTTTCCATCAGTTAATACAAAACAACTCAACTCAATTCCATCCAAAAATTCTTCAATAACAACTTTTGAACTGGCGGAACCAAATTTTTCATAAACCAGCATGTTTCGCAATTCTTGTTGTGCTTCGGCTAAATCTTGAATAATCAAAACACCTTTCCCTGCTGCTAATCCATCTGCTTTCAAAACATAGGGCGGCTGCAAAGTGGTCAAAAATTCGCAACCTTTTTCGATTGTTAATGCCGTAAAACTATCGTATCCTGCTGTTGGAATATTATGGCGAACCAAGAATTCTTTAGCGAATTCCTTACTTCCTTCGAGTTGTGAACCGTTTTTTGAAGGGCCAATAACTAGAACTTTATTTAATTGTAAATCGTTTTTAAAAAAATCATAAATCCCTAGTACTAAAGGATCTTCTGGACCAACAACAACCATATCAACACTTTCTTGAACTACAAAGTTCTTAATGGCTTCGAAATCAAGAATATTCAAATCTATATTAGTAGCAATTTGGCTTGTTCCTGCATTTCCTGGAGCCACAAACAGCGAAGTACATTTTGGGCTTTGAAGCATTTTCCAAGCCAATGCATGTTCTCTTCCACCCGATCCTAATAATAAAATTATCATGTTGTTGTTGTTTAGTGATGCAAAAATAGTTTGTTTTAAATTGAAATAATAATTTATTTTAGTTACTTTTGACGTTAGTAACGTAAAAAATATGATAATTTCATTTGGATCAAAAGAAACTGAAAAAATATGGAATGCTATTGTTGTGAAAAAACCTTCGAAAGATATTCAGAATATTGCTAGAAGAAAATTAAGAATGCTAAATAACTCCCAAGATTTATTAGATTTAAGAATCCCGCCATCTAACAGATTAGAAAAACTAAGTGGTGATCTAAAGAAATATTACAGTATCCGAATTAACAATCAGTGGCGAATTATTTTTGTTTGGGAAAATGGAAATTCGTTAGAAGTCGAAATAATTGATTATCATTAAATTATAAAATAATGGAAAACCTAAAAAATATTCATCCTGGTGAAATTTTGCAAGAAGAATTTTTAATTCCTCTAGAAATTTCTGCTTATAAACTGTCTAAAGACTTAAAAATTCCTCAAACAAGAGTTTCTGAAATAGTAAAAGGAAATAGACGAATTACTGCTGATACCGCTTTGAGATTGAGTCAATATTTTGGAAATTCTCCGAAATTTTGGCTTGGACTTCAAGATGATTTTGATATTGAAGAAGAAAGAGAAATTAAAAATTTAGAATTACAATCAATCAAAAAATTTGATTTTCAAAAAGTTGCTTAAAATTTTGTTGTTTAACAAAGAATTTAATTACTTTTGATAGAGATATTTAATATTTAAAACCATGCAATCCGTTTTAAAGCAACCTTTTACTAATGTTCAATTAGAACTTTTGAAAACTTTTTCACATCAATTGCCAGAAAGTGATTTAATTGATTTGAAAAAAACTCTTGCGCAATTTTTTGCTGAAAAACTAATTAAAACTGCGGATATGACTTGGACAGATAAAAACTGGGATAACAACGTTGTGGAACAAATGTTGCAAACAAAAATGCGAAAATCTAAATAAAAACATTGAAAAAAATAGTTTTAGATACCAATGTTTTACTCGTTTCTATTTCCAGTAAATCTAAATTGCATTGGATTTTTAAAAACCTAATTGAAGGCAAATATATTCTTTGTGTAACTACAGACATCTTAGCAGAATATGCCGAAATAATCGAGCAACAAATGGGAGTTTTGGCTGGTGAAAATGCTCTTGGGGTTTTAGAAAATTTACCAAATGTTGAATTTATTACTAATTACTATAAGTTCAACTTATTGAAAGATGAAGATGACAATAAATTTGTAGATTGTTGTATCTCTGCAAATGCTGATTTTATAGTTACTCATGATTCAGATTTTAATTTACTAAAAACCATTGATTTCCCTAAAGTTGCAATAAGAAATACTGTCACATTTTTTAAATATATGGAATCATATAATTTTAAATAAATGTTAAAACTATTCGATTTTTCCCTTCAATTAAATGGTTTTCATATGAAGAAAGCCAAAAGCGAATTGAACTCGATTATTTCTTTATCTGAAAATGATTATCTAATTTTTCTAGAAAATAAAAAACAAGAAATTGTAGATTTTCATCTTGAAAATAATTTTTTTTACAAGGAATTAGTTGGAGAAAATAATTCTACAAAATGGAATGATTTACCCATTTTAACAAAGCAAAATCTTCAAAGACCTTTGCAAGAAAGACTTTCAAAAGGTTTTTCTGAAAAATCGGTTTTTGTAAATAAAACTTCAGGATCTAGCGGTGATCCTTTTATTTTTGCCAAAGATAAATTTGCCCACGCCATTACTTGGGCGTCCATCATCTATCGATTTGGTTGGTATAAAATCGATTTTAACACCTCTTTTCAAGCACGATTTTATGGAATTCCGTTAGACTTTATTGGAAATACAAAAGAACGACTCAAAGATTTTTTGAGTAATCGTTATCGGTTTACTATTTTTAATTTATCAGATGAAATTCTTGAAAAAGTACTGTTGCAATTTCGAAACAAGAAATTTGATTACATTAACGGCTATACATCATCAATTGTTTTGTTTGCTAAATATTTGCAATCAAAAAACATTATTTTAAAAATCATTTGTCCAACATTGAAGGTTTGCATGGTAACTTCTGAAATGCTTTTTGACGAAGATAAAATGCTTTTAGAAACACAATTCGGAATTCCGATTGTGAACGAATACGGAGCATCGGAACTCGATTTAATTGCTTTTCAAAATCCAGAAAATGAATGGCTAATCAACTCCGAAACATTGTTTGTAGAAATTCTTGATGACGAAAATAATATATTACCAAATGGAAAAGAAGGTCGAATTGTTATTACATCACTTTTCAATAAAGCACATCCTTTTATTCGATACGATATTGGCGATATTGGAATTTTAGACCAAAAAAGCACCTTGCAAAAACCTATTCTCAAAAAATTAATTGGTCGAACCAATGATGTTGCGGTTTTGCCAAGTGGCAAAAAATCGCCTGGATTAACGTTTTATTATGTAACCAAGAGTATTATCGAAGATGACGGAAACGTAAAAGAATTTATTATCAAGCAAACAAAAATAGATGTATTTGAAATCGATTATGTTTCTGAAAATGAACTAACAATAATACAAATTCAAAAAATAGAAACTGCAATTACTTTGTATTTAGAACCCAATTTAAAGTTTATTTTTACTCGAAAAACAACTTTAGAAAGAAGTAGCCGTGGAAAATTAAAACAATTTAAATCGATGCTTTAATTTCTATATTTCAAAAAACCACGAACCATCCATTGTAACATATAATAAACCGAAGTGAAAAAACCCAGTTTTTCAACTTTGTAATAAAATTGCCACTGGTATTTGATCAATTTTTTTTTGTTTCGGGAGAGTGAATTTTCCCTAATCCTGTAAATCGCTTTTGGTTCTTGAATGCCATGAGCAAAGGGAGTTTCTTTCAGATATTTGAGCCACAAACCCATATCTTGGCGTTTGAGAATATCGGGCATTTTTTTTATTCCAAGCACCTCAACATTAATAAATGCTGTGAGACAACTTATTGAATTTGTTTTTAAAATATCAGTATAAGTAACTTTTTTTGGCACTGTAAAATCCGAATAAACAAATTCTAAATTTTCGTTGGAACGTTTATACGATGAAAATACAAAATTTATTCCCGTTTTTTTAATGGTTTCAATACTGTTTTGAATAAAATCTGGGAACCAAATATCATCCGCATCAAGAAAAGTCAGGAATTTTCCTGTGATTTTTTCTATACCAAAATTTCGGGCTTTAGCAGCACCGCAATTTTTATGCAGTCGAATAAGATGAATTCTAGAATCCTCATCCATAAAGTTTTGAATAATTTGAACCGTTTTATCTTGAGAACAATCATCAATAATAATCATTTCCCAGTTTGAATAGGTTTGATTTTGAACCGAAGTAATGGTTTCGGAAATAAACTTTTCTGAGTTGTAACAAGGTGTAATGATGGAAACCAAAGATTTCATTCTAGTAGGCTTTTTCCTCACCTTTGAAGATGTTTACGACAGTTTGCACAATTATTTTTAAGTCCAAAATGATAGACCAATTTTCGATATAAAAAACATCATATTTTATTCGACTTATCATGTCCTCATCGGTTTCTATTTCGCCTCGGAAACCTTTTACTTGCGCCAAACCTGTAATTCCTGGTTTTACATAATGTCGCACCATATATTTGTGGATTTTGTTGCCATATGTCTTGTTTTGAGACCATAAATGTGGTCTTGGACCAACAACAGACATGTCACCGAGTAGAACATTCAGAAATTGAGGTAGTTCATCAATGCTCGTTTTTCTTATAAATTTACCCATTTTGGTGACTCGTGGGTCATTTTTGGATGCTTCTTGTTCTGTGGTAACATTTAATTTCATGGAGCGAAATTTATAACAAAAAAATTCTTCCTCGTCAAGTCCAGGTCTTCCTTGTTTAAAAAATATTGGACCTTTTGATTCTAATTTAATTAGAATTGCTAAAACAGGAACTAGCCACGAAAGTATAAAGATAATAACTAAAAAAGAAAATAACATATCGAATGATCTTTTAAAAAATTTTGTTTCGGGTTCATGAAGGATTGTCTTTTTTAGAGACAGAACGGGAAACATTTCATAATAATCAATTCTCAGGTTTTTTGAAAAAATTTCTTTAGTATCTGGAATGAATTTTATTTCTTTATTATTTTCGTCTGCAAAATCTACTAAATCTTTGAGCTCTTCGTTTTTAATTTCGTCTAAAGAGCAATATATTTCATCAATTTTATTTTCAATAACAAACGATTTTAAATTTTCTAGTTTATAAACCTCTTTGTTTTTACTTTCTTTTTTGGTGAAATATCCAAAAAATCTATAGCCATAATCTGGTCGGTTATCGAAAACTTCTCGTAACGAAATGGCTTCGGGAGATTTTCCAATGATAACTGTATTTCTAAAATTAGATCCCGTTATTAATCTGTATTTTTTTAAATAGAAAAATAATAGAAATTTCGAAATTAAAATAATACTAAAACTAGCAATCATGAACAAGGCAATGGCGCGTCCACTAAAAACAACTTGTTTTGAAAAAGGAAAAAAAGCAATTATTACTAACAAAAACAAAATGCCTTGTTTCGATATTTTTGTTAAAATTTCAACTGGTGTTGTGAAACGATAAATACCATAGAATTTGACAAAGAAAGAAACAGAGATCCAAGCAAATGTTTGATAGACTAAATAATAAAAACAATCTATATTCAGTTTTTTAAAGAAAAATAAGCATAAAACAGAAACTACAATCAGATCTATCAGGATGCTAATTGGTCTTAAATATTTTGAATATCGTCCTGTTTGTTGGGTCACTTTAGAAAATATAATTAGTAAAATCCTTGTGTTCTTCTTTCAATAACTCTTCTTTCGAAAGTGATTTAAAATAATCATACGTAATTTTCATTCCTTCATGACGATTTACTTTTGCAGTCCAGCCTAGAATTGATTTTGCTTTTGTAATATCTGGTTGACGTTGCAAAGGATCATTAATTGGCAAAGGATGATAGACCACTTTTTGGTTCGTTCCTGTGAGTTTAATGATTTCGTCTGCAAAATCTTTTATGGTGATTTCATCTGGATTACCAATATTTACAGGATAAACATAATCAGAATGGAGTAATCTGAAAATTCCTTCGACTTGATCGTCTACATAACAAAAAGAACGGGTTTGCATTCCGTCACCAAAAATCGTCAAATTTTCACCACGCAAAGCCTGTCCAATAAAAGCTGGAATCACTCGACCATCATTGAGTCGCATTCTTGGACCATAGGTGTTAAATATTCGTACAATTCGAGTTTCAACCCCATGAAAAGTATGATACGCCATAGTTATAGATTCTTGAAAACGTTTTGCTTCGTCATAAACGCCTCGTGGACCAATGGTATTTACGTTTCCATAGTATTCTTCGGTTTGTGGATGTACTAATGGATCGCCATAGATTTCTGAGGTAGATGCAATAAGAATCCTTGCTTTTTTAACACGTGCCAAGCCAAGTAAATTATGAGTACCAAGCGAACCCACTTTCAAGGTTTGAATTGGGATTTTGAGATAATCTATTGGGCTTGCTGGAGAAGCAAAATGTAGAATATAATCTAGTTTTCCCGGAACATGAACAAATTTAGTAATATCGTGATGATAAAATTCGAAGTTTTGAAGTTTGAACAAATGTTCAATGTTTTTTAAATCCCCAGTAATTAGATTATCCATTCCGATCACGAAATAGCCTTCTTTGATAAATCGATCGCAAAGATGTGAGCCCAGAAATCCAGCTGCTCCGGTAATTAAAATTCTCTTCATTATTATTTTCTTTTATATCAAAAAACAAACGAAATTGTTACTCGATTTTTTTATTTTTATATATTGCTGAATTAAACAAACAATACATTGTGGTAAAAAAAACAACTCCTCGTTGTCGCCACAAAAAAGTTTCGGTCAAAAATAAACTTATCATTAGGATTGCGAAAGCAATATGTGTAAAATCTTTATTATTTATTCCGTTTCTTAAATTCACAAGTAGCATAATGATCAGAATCAAGAAACCAAAAACACCTAATTCTGCAAAATTCTGAATATATTGATTATGAAAATTTTTGGTCTGATAGCCTTGTTGCTCTTCTGTACCAAGAAAAATGTTATAAAAAACTCCTTTTGCTGCAATTTTCGGATAAGATGCATTCAACCCATATCCTTTCCAAAAAATAGCATCTTCTTGTAACATTTCTAAAAAAATCCTAAATTGATAGACTCGAAATGCAGTTCCAGGAAAATAATCATTTGGCTGAAAAGTATTGTTGGTCCATGCTTGTTTGATACTCACGTTATACACTAAATTCCCGTTTTTAGAAATCACATCGTTCACAGTACTGTCGGTCATAATGGTTTCGTATTCTTCTCTAAAACGATCTTTTATTTTTCCGATAAAAAAAAGCGAACCAATTAAAACTGTAAAAACAGTCAAATTTTTTAGGCGTAATTTTTTTGCGGATTTTGCATAAAAAAGTTGATAAACAATCATTAAACCTATAAAAACTACTATTATATTTTTTGAGGACAATAAAAAAACCATCAGAAATAGAACTACAATTGCAACATAGTCAAAAGCAGATTTTATTGGTTTTATAAAAAAATAAAAAAAGGCAATTGCAACATAAACAGATACATGAATTGCATTTACTTCTTTAGTTACCAGTTCATGATAGAAAAAAACATCTGCATTTTGTGATAAATAAAATCGAATAATTGCTTTTAGTAAGTAAAAAATGGAAAAAAGGACAATTCCGTAGCTGTAATATTTGATTATTTTTTGTTTGGTTTCTTTTGTTAGCTCTTGAAAAAAAAGAAAACATATAGGAATTAGTAACAACGGAATTTCTTTTATTAGTGCTGTCGAAGTTCCTTGTTTGTCGATTGTCCAAAAAATGGATGCAAGCATCAATACATACAGCAAAATTGGTAAAAGTAAACTATAGTCTAATTTGAAGTTGTATTTCTTGAAATAAATAATTGTAGCAATTACGATTAATCCCAAACAAATGTTATTTATTGCTAACGAAAGTGGAATCGACAATAACAACAAAACAATAAAAACAAACGTTTTGTTTATGCTATTTTCTTGTTTGATTTCTCGAGAAACATTGCTCAAAAAGTTGAAGATATTCACCATTTATTTTATCCCAATTGAAGTTTTCTACTATTGCATTATAGTTATTTTGAACAAATTGCAAGTTATCAATTTTTTTGGTTTTTTCAAGAATATTTTTCACTTCATCGGGATTCGAGAAATAATAGGCATTTTGCTGTAAAACTCCTTTGTTGAAATCGTTATTATGGGCAATTACTAATGCTTGAGAGGCCATTGCTTCTAGCAAAGATGGATTTGTGCCGCCAACTGTATGTCCATGAAAATATAAATTAGAATGGAAACGCAAATTATTAAGGTGCTCCAAATTGTAAATTCCTCCTAAAAAACGAATATTTTGATTATTTCGAAATTTATTTTTAAGATATTTGCCATATTTCGTTTCGTGTTTACCTATCACTAACATTGGTGTCGAATCATTTTTTTGAACAACGCCTTCCAAAACCATATCCAGATTGTTCTCTGGCTCGAAACGCGCCATTATCATATTGAAATTATTTTTTTCGACGTTATATTCTTTTAAAATCGATTCGTTTGGATTGTCAAAAGGATGAGCTCCATAAGCAATATAAGTCGATTCTTTATTGTAACGTGATTTCAAAAATTTTTGAATTCCGAGTGAATCCGAAACTAAATGATCACTAGTTACAGCCGCCAAACGTTCTGCAAACTTCAAGAATTGTTGCACAGGTCGAGAATATTTAGTGCGTTTCCACTCAATTCCGTCCATGTTAGTAATGATAATTGGTTTTTTTGGAAGTAAGAAAAACCAAATGGAGTTGCTGGTGTAACCTAATTGCAGTATAATATCGAAGTTTCGTTTTCGAGAATCGATAATACAATTGTAATCGTATATAAATTGCCCAAATGTTCCATATTTATATTCTGGATCGTGCTTGTGAATGATGTTCGCACCTTTAAATGTTTTTTCTTGATAGGGGTGATTATGCGAATTATACACATGAACTTCGTGACCTTTATTGGCTAGATATTCGCAAAAGAACTCTGCAAACTGTTCGAAACCTCCATAATAGTTTGGTACACCACGGGTTCCTAGAATGGCTATTTTCATTTAAAAAACTTGAAAGGCAAAAATAGTCAATTTTATGGGTTTTGAAAAATAAAAAAATATCAATCGAGATTCGTGTATTTTTATAAAAATTATTTGCTTAAAAAAGCCAAAAAAAATGTTTAGAAATTAATCTAAACAGTTCTAAAAACTTTTTTAATTAAAACATTGCCGGTTTAATTCATGTTGCTAATAGGTTGGGAGTTGTAAATTATTAATGAAAATTAAATTATATTTCAAACATAAATTTTAATTTAATTATATATTTTTGTACAAAACATTTATAAAATGATAAACTTCGACTTTTTAGAAAAAAACATAGACCAATTAAGAATAAATTATTTAACAGCTCAACCATTTCCACATTTGTTAATAGATAATTTTTGCGATGAACAAAAATTAATTCGTGCTTATGAATCAGTTCCAGAATTGAATAACAAAAGCCGTGATTACGCTTTTGCTAATAATAAATTCGAAAAATCTAATTATAAAGAAATTTGTCCAGAATTAATGGAACTATATACTGATTTTTCATCAGAACGGTTTAATAAGATATTGAGTCACATTACAGCCAAAAAAACATTTGTTGACCCAAAAAATTTTGGTGGTGGTTTACATCAAGGTAAAAAAAATAGTTTTTTAGACATGCATCTTGATTTTAATTACCATCCAATTAACAAAAATTGGTATCGTGAATTAAACTTGTTATTGTATTTAAATAAAGACTGGAAACCAGAATATAAGGGTGAGCTAAAAATCAAGGATTTAAGAACCAATGAAGAAGCCGAATTGGCTGTGCCTTTTAATCGATTAATTATACAACAATGTGGTCCTTACACCTTACATGGCTATGATATGACTTATTTTCCTGAAGGAAGATACCGAACTTCTGTGGCGACTTATGCATACCAAATTCATGAAAAATTAATAGAAACTCCTAGAACTACAGATTGGTTTCCAAAAGATGATGCTTCGTTTTTAAAGAAACAATTTGCTAAAAATTACAATTTTATGGTCAAAACTAAAAATAAATTTTTTGGAAGTGCTACGGCTAAAAATCAATAATTAGTTTTTTTAATCGCCATCTCATAACCTTTCAGTGTTTCTTCAGCAGTTCTTTCCCATACATAATTATTAAGTATTATTTCTTTTAATCTTTTATCAACTGGGGTTGAATACGCGAGATTTATAGCATGTTTTATAGAATTTATATCATCTGGTTCGCAATAAAATGCATAATCGCCAAAATAATCATACGTATCTCCTTTTTTAGTAACTACTATATTACAGCCCATTGCAGCAGCTTCAAGTGAGGATAATCCAGGTGTTTCCATCCAACTAACTAATGCATGTACTCTTGAAACTTCATATAAATCTTTCAAATCATTATGGGGAATTGAACCTAAAAAATAAACATTATCTCCAGCCTCTTTCCTAACTTCTTCAACATATTTTTTTTGATTTTGAGACTCATTGCCAACTAAAACCAATTTGTAATTAGTACCTTTTACTGCTTTAACTAAATTTAAAGTTGCTTTTCTGCCTTCTATTCTTGCTGCACAAACAATACAATCTTTATAAATTTGAAATTTATTATTAATAGTGTTTTCCTTTCTAAAAACTGATTTGTCAACAGCGTTAGGAATACTTAAAAAGTTAAAATTTTTCAATTTAAAATCGTAAGCTACTCTATTCATTTCTGAATTAGAATTAGGTAAGAAAACACTTGTGTAATCAACAATTTCTTTCATTAAACCAAAATAACCTTTGAAAAACATTAAGTAAACACCTTTGTGCATTTTTTTTTCAAAATAATGTTTTACCAATGTTTTTATGTATCCTATTTGAAAAGGTGATAAATAGTTAGCAATTTTTTGAAAAAATCCACCTCTTGCTTTTCTTTCATATTCAGTATATAAACCATAAATTGTTGATAATACAATTTTTTTATTTTGCTTTTTTGCATTTAAAAAATGAAGATAAAGTTCTTCAGGATCCATTAAATTAAATAAATGGACTAAATCATAATCACTTAAATCTTTATTAAAATCAAGTGAAACATCTACTTCTACTCCTAGTTTTTCTAAAAACTCTTTCGTTTTTAACATTTGAATTGTATCACCTCCAGGTGCATCGAAAATATTTGTTTTAGATTGAAAAAGAACCTTCATTTTGATTTAATTAAGATTGCAAATATAGTTTTTATTAGTAGTTTTACGAAGTAGAATCATTAAGTAAATTTATATATGAAAAGAGTATTATTTCTGTTTGGCACTCGCCCTGAAGCAATAAAAATGGCTCCATTAATTCATTGTTTTTCAAACGATGACAACTTTGATGTAAAAGTTGCTGTTACGGCTCAGCATAGAGAAATGTTAGATCAAGTACTGTCATTTTTTGAAATAAAAGTAGATTATGATTTGAATATCATGACGCAAAACCAAACATTGCATGATTTAACTGCCAATTTAATTTCAAGAATTACAAATGAAGTTTTATTAAATGAGCGTTTTGATTATGTTTTTGTACAAGGCGACACTACAACTGTTTTAGCTTCAGCATTGGCTGCTTTTTATCAAAAAATAAAAATTATTCACATTGAAGCTGGTTTGCGTAGCGGTGATATGTTAAGTCCATTTCCTGAAGAGATGAACCGTGTTTTGACCTCAAAGTTAGCAGATATTCATTTTTGCCCAACCGAAAATTCGAAGCAAAATTTATTACTTGAAAATATAAGTAATAATGTATTTGTAGTAGGAAATACAGTAATTGATGCTTTGCTAATTGGACTTGAGAAAGTTAAAAATTTATCTGAAGTAACATTTTTAAAGAACTATGATTTTATCGATTTTACGAAAAAAATAATACTAGTTACTTGTCATCGCAGAGAAAATTTCGGTAAACCTTTTGAAGATATTTGTAACGCTTTACTTGAACTAGCAGATAATTTTGAGGATGTTGTTGAAATAATTTATCCCGTACATTTAAACCCAAATGTAAGAGTTGTTGCTCATAATCTACTTAAGCATAAAAATATTAAGTTAATTTCTCCGTTGGAATATCCTGAATTGATTTGGATGATGAATAAAAGTAATATTATTTTAACCGATTCAGGAGGTATTCAAGAAGAAGCACCGAGTTTAGGAAAACCTGTTTTAGTTTTGCGTGAAGTAACCGAAAGAACCGAAGGTGTTGATTCTGGTACAGCAATTTTAGTAGGTTCTAATAAATCAAAAATTATATTGGAAACGAGTAATTTGTTATTGGATTCTATATATTACTCGAAGATATCAAAAGCATCAAATCCTTATGGTGATGGAAAAACTAGTGAAACAATAAAAGAAATATTACTCAATTTCAAACTCTGAATTTTTTACTAAATTTTGTTTTCTTTTTTCAATATATCCAAATATTAGACCTATAAGTATTGATTTTGTATCTGCTTTGAAATATAAACCCATAAAAACCCAATAAGAAATAAATAAAAATAATGTTGTCCCAATTAACAAATGATTGATGTTTTGAAATTCTTTTAGTTTAGATAAATGAATTGGAAGCAAAAAAATACTTATTAATAGTAATAAAACTCCAACTATTCCAGATTTTAGGTAAACAGTCATAAAACCATTATGAAGTATTGATGAATGTCTAATTAGAGTGTTGTCTAATAATACCTCTCGATGTAGATCAACTGTAGATCCTAATCCTTGTCCAAAAATTCTTTTGTATCTATCTAGATTCAAAGATTCTTTTATAGTTAAAATGTTTTCAACTGATCGGTAGTTGTCATTAAAATCTTTATAATCATTCACATCAATTTTGGTTTTAAAAGGCTCAATTGGTGCTATTTTTACTTTATATAAAAAAGCCTCAATTCCTGCTCCATTTCGCTTTGGGTTTATTAACAAAACGGTAGAATACAATAAAATTGTAGTGATTGTTATTGTTGATAAAATTATAATTGTTCTAGTATTTAAAACGAAATATCCTTTCATTG
>JAYWEG010000214.1:0-8803 GCA_043779445.1 Bacteroidota bacterium | reverse complement strand
TAAATCGTTCCAAAAAGAAGTCGAAATACTAGTTGAAAAAACCCACGAAGTTTTGCCAAAAGAAACTTTGTATGGGATTTCAAAAAAATATAAAATTTCAATCGAAAATTTAAAAAAATGGAACCCAATTCTTGAAAATGCTGCTCCAGCAATTGGTCAAATTATAAATATTACCGACAATAAAATCTTAATTTTTAATAAAACTGAAGTTTCAAAACCAAATGAAATTTCAAATTCAGAAATTATAATTCATGAAGTTTTGGCTAAGGAAACAAAATATTCATTGTCAAAAAAATATAATATTACGATTCAAAAACTAGAAGAATTAAATCCAGAAATAGTAAATGGACTGCCAATTGGTTACCAATTAATTCTTAGTAAATCAGAAAATGCTATTTCAAAAATTGATAATGAAAAAACAATTCCAAATGTAGAGACAGAAATAGTCACTTCAAAAGAAATTGAGCCAGAAATTATTCAACCAAATGATTTTCTTGCAATTGCAAAGCCAATTACAAATTTAGACCTAGCAAATAATTTAGAACAACGAGCTACAGAAAACATAGGTACAAGATATCATTCGGGTGGCACAAAACCTGGAGGATTTGATTGTTCGGGTTTAATGATTTACACTTTTGAGAATTCGGGAATAAAGTTACCAAGAACTTCTACAGAGCAATCTAAATTCGGAACAAGAATCAACAAACAAGAAGCGCAAAAAGGCGATTTAATTTTCTTTTCCACTAGAGGTCGAAGTCGTATTAATCATGTTGGAATGGTTGTTGAAAATATTGATGGTGAAATCAAATTCATTCACTCTTCTTCGAGTTCTGGGGTCATTGTTTCTTCATTATTCGAAAATTATTATCAAAGAGCATTCCGGCAAATCAATCGTGTTTTGGATTAATTAGGATTCATTTTATTTTTTCATTATTTATCCCTAATTAATTGACAAATTGAAAATATTCTTTTTAAAAAATTTATAAAAATAAGATATATTTGCATCTTGTAAATAGTGTAGATTTAGGATTGTAAAAATTATTCGTATCCTACATCTAAAACTCCTAAATCTAAAATTTAAAAATGGCTTCAAAACCAAGTTTACCAAAAGGAACTCGAGATTTCTCACCCATTGAAGTGGCAAAACGTCAATACATTATACAAAAAATAAAAACCAATTTCGAAAAATTTGGTTTTCAACCCATAGAAACTCCTTCTTTCGAAAATTCTGAAACCCTTATGGGTAAATATGGCGAAGAAGGCGATCGATTAATTTTCAAGATATTGAATTCTGGGGATTTTTTATCTAATGCAAATCCAGAACATTTAGAATCAAAAGACAGCAATAAAATAACATCAAGTATCTCCGAAAAAGCCCTTCGTTACGACCTCACAGTTCCTTTTGCACGTTATGTTGTACAACATCAAAACGACATTGAATTCCCGTTCAAACGCTATCAAATTCAACCCGTATGGCGTGCCGATCGTCCACAGAAAGGTCGCTTTAGAGAGTTCTTTCAGTGCGATGCAGACGTTGTAGGTTCTACTTCGTTGTGGCAAGAAGTCGAATTAGTACAATTGTATGATGCCGTTTTTTTTGATTTAGGTTTGGAAGGCGTCACCATCAAAATCAATAATCGCAAAATTCTTTCGGGAATAGCTGAAGTTATTGGGGCATCGGATAAATTGATTGATTTTACAGTCGCATTGGATAAACTCGATAAAATTGGCGATGACGGCGTAAAAAAAGAAATGCTCGAAAAAGGAATTTCTGAGGTTGCTATTGAAAAAGTGCAACCTCTTTTTAACTTTTCGGGAACAATTCAAGAAAAAATTAAAAAACTTTCAGGACTACTCTCGTCTTCAATAGAAGGAATGAAAGGCGTTCAAGAATTGCAATTTATTTGTGAAAATGTCATTAATTTAGGTTTAAAAACGACGATTCTAGATTTAGATGTAACTTTGGCTCGTGGACTAAACTATTACACAGGTGCAATTTTTGAAGTTGCAGCACCAAAATCGGTCGAAATGGGTTCCATTGGCGGCGGAGGTCGTTACGATGATTTGACAGGAATCTTTGGGCTCAAAAACATGAGTGGCGTAGGTATTTCCTTTGGATTAGACCGAATTTATTTGGTAATTGAACAATTAAATTTGTTTCCAGACACCGTTACAATTGCTCCAAAAGCACTTTTCTTAAACTTAGGAGAAAAAGAGGCGTTTTTTGCTATGAAAGCCATTACTGAATTAAGAAATTTAGGTATAAAAGTTGAAATGTATCCTGATAATGCAAAAGTTGCAAAACAATTTATGCATGCAGACAAACGAGGCATTTCGTATGCAATACTTGTGGGTGAAAACGAGATTAAGGAAAATAAATTTGCACTCAAAAACCTACTTTCGGGTGAACAAATTGTGTTGGATTTCGATGAATTAAAAGTTAGATTGTTAGATTAATTTAAAATTTATTACTTCAAACAAATTTGAACGATATTTTTGTCGTCCAAATCGTGTACTGTATCGTTTACTGTACGTAAAAGTATGAAAATATTTGACATAAAAAAACGGCTTAGTGTACACTAAACCGTTGATTTCATTAAAGATATTGTAGTAGCGAGACCGAGATTTGAACTCGGGACCTCAGGGTTATGAATCCTGCGCTCTAACCGACTGAGCTATCTCGCCAAAATTTGGATTTTTGCATTTCTCAATGCGGGTGCAAATATAAGATTATATTCAATTGTAGCAAACATAAATGTAATAAAAAAAATATTTTTTGAAAAATTGTGAATTTAAAATAAAATAGCATACATTTAAAAAAAAATTAGATTTTAGTTTTATGGAAGTCAAAGTGCGCTACGAATTGGAAATGCCAATCAATTCCTCATCTCAATTATTATATCCCTATATTTCAACTCCATCTGGACTATCGGAATGGTTTGCAGATAATGTAAATTCTAGAGGAGAATTTTATACTTTTATGTGGGATGGTTCCGAAGAGAATGCACGATTAACTTCAAAAAAATCTGGTGAAAGAGTAAAATTTCGTTGGATAGATGAACATAATAAAGACACAGACTATTTTTTTGAAATTAGAATAGAAGAAGATGAAATTACAAAAGATGTGTCCATTGTTATTGTAGATTTTGCATACGAAGACGAAATCGAAGAATCAAAACAATTGTGGATGAATCAAATTTCTGAACTAAAACACGTCATCGGATCTGTATAGTTTTTGATTTTTATGACTTATATTTGTCACGCTATTATGTAGCGTGACTTTTTTTATGATAGTATGATAAATTTTAATGGAATTGTTGTTGATTCAGAATCAAATTTACTAAAAAACAACCGTGCTTTCCTTTTTGGTGATGCCGTTTTCGAAACGATGAAAATTGTGGAAAACAAAATACTTTTTCTCGAAGATCACTATTTTCGATTAATGGCGTCTATGAGAATCATTCGAATGGAAATACCAATGAATTTTACTATGGAATTTTTTCAAGAGGAAATTCTAAATTTAGCAACAACAAATTCCTGCGAAAATTCTGGACGAGTTCGCTTTACTGTTTTTAGAAACGACGGCGGCTATTATTTGCCACAAACAAATCACGTTTCGTATTTGATTGATGTTAATCCACTAGAAAATACAGTATATCAAATTGAAAAAAATACGTATGAAGTCGAATTGTTTAAAGATTCATATATTTCTAAACAATTGATTTCTACTATAAAATCTACGAATAAACTTATCAATATTACTGGAAGTATTTTTGCCGCAGAAAATGGATATGATACTTGTTTGCTTTTAAACGATTCTAAAAACGTTGTTGAAGCATTGCATGGAAACTTGTTCATGCTCATGGGAAATAATCTCATCACGCCGCCAATTTCCGAAGGATGTTTAAATGGTGTAATGCGAAAACAAATTATTGAAATTGCTAAAAAAATGTCAACTATTGAGGTAATTGAGGAGCCAATTTCTCCTTTTGATCTTCAAAAAGCCGATGAATTATTTATAACAAACGTCATCAAAGGAATTCAGCCCATTACACAATATCGAAGAAAAACATTTGGAATAAATTTATCAAATCAATTACTCAATAAACTGAATATTGCAATTCGATTAGGCTAATTGAGATTAGGATTTTCTGGAGCATTAGACCAGATTAAGTAGTCTCCTCCAAGTTCTGATATTTTTTCTTTCCAGAAATGAGTACTCGATTTTCCGATTATTTTATTTTCATAACTGTTTTTGGTAATTATCCAAGAGTTACGTTCCATTTCAGATTCTAATTGAAGTGCATCCCAACCAGTATATCCCAAGAAAAACCGAATATTATTTTTGTTGATTTCGCCATTATTAATTAATTTACTAGTTAATTCAAAATCGCCACCCCAAAAAATTCCGTTAGAAATTTCGATACTATTTGGTATTAATTCAGGAATATTATGAATAAAATAAAGATTATCTTGTTCCACTGGACCCCCATTATAGATTTCGAAGTCAGCATTAATTTCTGGAACAAGATCTTTAATGGTATATGTTAATGGTTTATTCATTATGAAACCTACTGACCCAGTTTTGTTGTGATCTGCTAACAAAATTACGCAACGATTGAATGATACATCACCAATTATTGAAGGTTCTGCGACCAAAAGTTGTCCTTTAGAAAGTCTTTTTGAAACCATTTGTAAACATAATTTTAATAAAATTAATTAAAATAATTTGACAATACTAATTTTATCCAAAAAAAAACCACGCTCTAAAGCGTGGTCAATATCAATATGCTAAAACTGATTAGTTTACAGCACCTTCTAATTCTGCTCCAGCTTTAAATTTAACTACATTTTTTGCAGCAATTTTGATTGTAGCTCCAGTTTGTGGGTTTCTTCCGTCTCTTGCTTCTCTCTTAGACACTGACCAAGATCCAAAACCTACTAATGAAACTCTTCCACCTTTTTTCAAAGTTCCACCTACATTACCTAAAAAAGATTCTAAAGCTAATTTTGCAGCCGCTTTTGTGATTCCTGCATCTGCAGCAATAGCATCAATTAATTCTGATTTGTTCATAATATTTATTTGTTAATTGTTGGTTAATTAATTAAAATTGAATTACAAATTTATCAGGAATAACGGTCTGTGCAAGAGTTTTTCGATATTTTTATTCAAAATGTTAATAACTTATATTTGTTGTTAATAACAGAACGACTAACTGCAAATAAAATCGATAAAAAGCAATCCGATTCCTTATCAAGATGCTTTCGCTTTTTCAGAAAGCACTATTCCATTCAATAATTCCGTGGTTTTCATTCTTTTTTTGCCAGGAAACTGCAAACTTTTGATTTCTATGAATCCGTCAACTACAGCTATTTTCATATCTTTTTTTGTTGTTATTACTTGACCAACACTAAAGGAATGACTTTCTGAGATAAAACTACTGTCAAAAATTTTCACATTCCACTCTAGATTTTCATCTTTTATGATACACCAAGCCGTAGGATAGGGTGACAATCCTCGAATCAAATTCTGAATTTCATTTCCTGATTTATTCCAATCTATTTTACAATTTTCTTTATTGAGTTTAAAAGCGGTTCTAATTTCATTGTTTTCTGTTTGAATAGTCGTTTTAACATTTTCGTTTTGAATTAAATTTAAAGTTTCAATAACGGTGGTACTTCCTAAATTCATTAATCGATCATGTAATTCTCCAGCATTTTCGGTTTTTGATATTTCAGTTTCCGAACTTAAAATCATGGCTCCAGTATCGATTTTATCATCTATAAAAAAAGTAGTGACTCCTGTTTTTGTTTCGCAATTGATTATAGCCCAATTAATGGGTGCAGCCCCACGATAATTCGGAAGCAACGATGCATGAAGATTAAAAGTCCCAAGGCTTGGCATGTTCCAAACGGCTTGGGGCAACATTCTAAAAGCAACCACAATTTGCAAATTCGCTTGCAACGATTTTAATTCTTCTAAAAAACCCTCGTCTTTTAGATTTGTGGGTTGAAGAATTTTTAAATTTTTCTCCAATGCAAAATCTTTTATTGCTGAAAATTTTATTTTTTGTCCACGTCCTGCTGGTTTGTCTGCAGCCGTGATCACACCCACAACATCAAAATGATGTTCAAGAATAGTAGCTAGAATTCCAACTGCAAATTCTGGTGTTCCCATAAAAACAATTCGTAGTTTTTCCATTAAGATTTTAGAGTATATTGATTGTTTGCTTTTATCAAAATTATATTATTTTCTAATAAATTTTTAATAGCAAAGATAACATCATTTGTTTTGTGTTTGGTTAGTTTTTCGATTTCTCTCGAATTCATATCTTGAATTTTTAATAATCCAACGATTTTTTCAGAAAGAGATAGGGTATTAATTTTTTTTTCTGTTTTGGTGATGCAAAAAGAACAAATTCCACAATTTTCTGAATTTGTTTCACCAAAGTACGAAAGTATTAATTTGCTTTTGCAAATGTTGTTTTCATTCACATAATCTAAAACACTTTGAAATTGTATTTTTTTGAGATCATTTTGATTTACTAAAAATTTCGAAACTCTATTGATGGTTTTGTCATCCTCTCGAACTTCGTTGAAAGTAATTGACGCATCATTGTTTTTAGATTGATACTCAATAATTTCTTTCGATTTTAATTTCTCCAAAATGCTTTGCACTTTAGAAATTTCACAATTTGATTTTTTTGCAATCAAATCGATATTAAAAACAGTTTGAGTTTCATAAATTCCAGGATAATTTCTCAAAATTGTCAAAATCACTTCTTCCTCTTGCGAATTCAAACTCATGTACCGCAGGACTTCCTTCGAAGATATTATAAATTGCAATGTTATTTTCTCAGAAAAATTTTGAGACAGGGTTAAAATTCCTTGCCGATCTAAAAACTGAATGGCATTATAGGTTTTTAGAATCGGAAAGTTATATTTTGCACTAAACTGATTCAAATTAAAACCAAATTTTTCATTGATTCCTTCTCCATAAGCAATCCTGAAAAAAGTACACAACTTAATATACATTTCATTTAAAAAAAATTTATCTGGCAAAAAACTCAAAAACTGACTTTCTGCTTGTAATTTATCCGATGCACTAGTTAAAATAACGGCAAACGCTTTTTCGCCATTTCTTCCCGCTCGACCTGCTTCTTGGTAGTAACTTTCTAAATTTTCTGGTAAGTGAATATGAATGACAGTTTTTACATTGGCCTTGTCGATTCCCATCCCAAAAGCATTTGTAGCAACCATTACTTGCACTTTTTCGCTCATCCACTTTTGCATGTTGGCATCCTTTTCCTTCATTGAAAGTCCACCATGATAAAAAGTAGATTTGATCCCTAAAGATTCCAATTGCGAAGAAACATCCGTACAGGATTTTCTGTTTCGAACGTATATAATAGAAGATTCTGGATTTTTTTTCAAGATTTGTTCCATTCGAAACAATTTGTCCTCGATTTCAAAAACCATATATGCAATGTTTTCACGAGCAAAAGACTTTTCGAAGATTTTGGTTTCGAATAAACCCAATTGGTTTATTATATCAACTTTTACTCGTTGAGTTGCAGACGCCGTTAAAGCTAAAAATGGAACTTTTGGAAAATGAGTTTTTAGAATATTTATTTTGAGATAGGCAGGTCTAAAATCATGGCCCCATTGCGAAACACAATGTGCCTCATCAATTGCAATTAAATTTATTGGTAAATTTTTAATTCGGTCTAAAATCCAATCGATTTGTAAACGCTCTGGAGAAAGATATAAAAATTTGTAATTTCCGAATTCGAAATTGTCTAACAAATCAATCATTTCGTTTGATGAAATTCCTCCAGTCATTGCCATGGCTTTGATGTTGCGCTTCTGCAAATTTGCCACTTGATCATTCATCAAGGCAATCAATGGAGAAATAACAAGACAAATTCCTTCTGACATCAAGGCTGGAACCTGAAAACAAATTGATTTTCCGCCACCTGTAGGCATCAATGCAAAAGTATCGTTTCCCGCTAAAACAGACTCTATTATTTTATCTTGGGGAACTCTAAAAGATTTGTGATTCCAATATTTTTCTAGAATTTGTAATGCTGTTTGCATTGGTATTTGCTATTGATGAAATTCAATTTCTATGCTATTTTTTCTAAAATAAAATCTATTCTTTGAGATACGGAATCTTTTGGAACTTCAATCAAATCATACCCATATTCTTGATAAGTTTCTACTAAATGAGTATAGATTTTTTTGGCTTGATCGTAGGTTTCATAACGCTCTTCATCACTTTTGTAGATTTCTTCCCAAGGCGGAAGTACAAAAATTTTTGAATATACGTTTTCTTTGCAAGCCACATCAAAATGATCTGGATAGTTGTCTCCAATAAATTTCATGTAAGCCAAAACATCTGGAATTCCACGATCTATGAAAACGGTTTTATGAGGTTCTAAAACAGCATTTTGATATTGTTTTTTTCTGCCTTCGAGTAACATTTCGCTAAATAACATAGGGTTTTCGAGAAACAATTGATCAATTCCTTCTTTTTTTGCATCGAGTGTAACTTGGCGAGAAATTTCGTGATAACAGCAATACCCTTTTTGAATTAATTCTTCAATAATTGTAGTTTTTCCAGTTCCTGGACCGCCAATAATGACTATTATTTGTTTTTGCATTTTGTATTTGAAAGCGTAAAAATAGGTAATGTTTTGCGAATTTGAATTTTTTTTTAGATTTGAATCAATAAGTTGAACAAAAAAATTGAAATATCTAAAAATAACTGTTCAAAAAATTTCTGCTAAAGAAGGCTTTATTA
>JAYWEG010000213.1:0-8828 GCA_043779445.1 Bacteroidota bacterium | reverse complement strand
ATAACTTTTCCGATTCTCCAACCTTGAATAGAATTGAAATAAACCGTTTCGCCATCTTTATTTACCCATTCTCTTCCTCTTAAATTTATATCAATTTTAACATTATCGTTCACTTGAAAAGCGTTTAATAAATCGCATTTGTCTTGAACGAATTGAATTGAAATAAATTGTGGATATTGCTCATCTGTTGTAACAACTACATCTCTTTTTTTGAATCCTGCAGTTCCAACTTCTTTAACAGTGTCAATCATTTTAATTCTTCCTACTACTTCCATAATTATTTATTTGCTAAAAGCACTTTCCAAGCCGATAGTGCATCATTGTTATTTAAAAATTCTTTTGCCTTGGAATGAATTTTATAATTATCATCGGAACTCAAAACTCCTTTGACCGCAAAATTCTCCGATACAAATATATTAATTTCTTCCGAAGTTGGCAAACAATCTACATTTCCTAATTTCCCAAAATCATTCCCATCAAAAACGCTACTTTTTCTAATAAAATCTGGAATCGAATCCACTCCAATTCCCAAACTCGATATTGGTTTTTCGACTTCGAACAAGCCCATGTTGGCACGAGAATACCAATTGTTACCCAATCTCGACACTAGATCGACTTTGTGTTGATTGATTTTTCCGTCCTCATCAAGCACACTTTCATGTAAGTGAATTTTTACAACTTCGCAAATCACCAAATTTCCTGCACCACCTTCTGAACCCAAAGCAATAATTTGATTTACCTTGCATTCCATTTGAATAGGGCTTTCCTGTACCCGAAATGGTTTTACAATATCTGATGGAACGGGAGTCAATCCCGCTTTTAGAAATTCGTTCACGCCATCGCTATATTCTGCACTTGATAGCGACATTTGTTGCACCATATCGAAATTTACAACATTAATGACTACTTCTCGAGTAGCTTCACAATTCTCTAACGTATGCTTTATGGTGTTGTCTCGCATTCTTCGAGCAGGCGAAAAAATCAATATTGGTGGCACGGTACTAAAAAGATTGTAAAACGAAAAGGGAGACAAATTTGGGTTCCCTTTTTCGTCTATCGTACTTGCAAAAGCAATGGGTCTTGGAGCCACAGCGCTTTGCAAAATACCCTGCAATTTCATTGGAGAAATCTCTTTTGGAGTAACACTAATCATATATAAACATTTGTAACAAAAGTAGTTTTTTTGTGGTTCTTTTTTGTTAATTTTTCCATTTTAAAAAAATTTTAGTTTTAAATTAATCAAATATTTAATTATCTAATCTTCTTTCCTTAAATGTTTCTATAAATATTTCATCTGATTTGAAATTTTATTTATAATGCCTTTTATTCAATTAATATTAATAAAAAATGTAACTTTGAATCAAAGTAAATTTTATGAAAAACTACTTTTTAATTACACTTTTTATTTTTATTTTTTTTGGTTGTACTTCAGAAAAAACTACAGCTCCCGAAATAAAATCAAGTAAACAGTTCAAATATCTTGCTTTGGGAGACAGTTATACCATTGGACAAAGTGTTTGCGAAACATGCAGATTTCCAGAACAATTGAAAGCAAATTTGCAATCTACCTTTGTAAACGATACATTTTCGTTACAAATTATCGCTCAAACTGGTTGGACAACAACTAATTTAATTTCAGCTATAAACAACTCAAATCCTATTAATGATTTTGATTTGGTAACATTATTGATAGGTGTGAACAATCAATATCAAAACAAGCCATTTTTGATTTATGAACAAGAATTTCCGCAATTAGTTAATCGAGCCATAATTTTAGCAAAAGGTGACAAATCAAAAATAATTGTAGTTTCAATTCCAGATTATGCTTTTACGACATTTGGAAATGGGTCTACGACAATTTCAACACAAATTGATGCCTACAATACTTTTGCACAAAATTTTTGCACCCAAAACAATATTGACTTTGTAAATATCACAGACATAACGCGCCAAGGATTAATGAACACAAATTTAGTTGCTTCTGATGGTTTGCATCCATCTCAATTGGCTTATTCAAAATTTGTAGAACGTCTTTTACCAATTGCAATTAGAATTTTAAATTAGTTTTTATGACGAAATTGCTATTTTTGTCACTAGACCCAACAGATTCAATTAGTTAAAAGAAGGGTTGAAATAAACAATAAAACAATTTTTTTATTTATCTTAAAAATTAATACAATGTTTGAAATTGATTTCAGAGAAGTTTTGACCATTACTATGGTACTTTTTGCAGTAATTGATATTGTAGGAAGCATTCCTGTGATTATTAGTTTAAGGAATAGAGTCGGACATATTCATTCCGAAAAAGCGTCAATTGTTTCCTTGTTTATAATGATTACGTTTTTATTTATTGGAAAAGAATTACTGAATTTAATTGGAATTTCTGTGAATTCATTTGCAGTAGCTGGATCTTTTGTTTTGTTTTTTTTGGCGTTAGAAATGATTTTAGGCATTCGGCTCTATCGCGATGAAGAAGCAAATACCGCGTCCATAGTGCCTATTGCATTCCCTTTGATTGCAGGAACTGGAACCATGACAACGCTACTTTCGTTGAAAGCGCAATACCATGATATAAATATTATTGTTGCAATTATATTGAATATTATATTGGTTTATTGTGTATTAAAATCATCATCAAAAATCGAAAAAATTCTAGGAAAAACTGGTTTAGGAATTATCAGAAAAGTTTTTGGTGTTGTACTGCTTGCTATTGCTGTTAAATTATTTGCAACAAATATTAAAGCTCTTTTTGCATAAAATTGGAGATTTAACCAATGTTAAACTTTTCATGTGTTTTTGTTAAAGATGTTTGCTGTATATGCTATTTTTATACATTTACTATCTAAACAAATACCTATGAAGATTTTTACTTACATATTAATGATTTTTGCAGTTGCTCTTGTTATATTTAATATCACACTTCTAGATTTTAAAAACCTGACTGAAGGTAATAGTATGGTTGCACTAATTGGAATTGTTGCTTCTATATGTGCTATTTTGATTTTATTGATTTTTAGAATGTCAAAATCTATTGTCGAAAAAACCAAAAATCTATAATGAATTTAGACGTTTTGATTATCGGTGGTGGGGTCGCTGGCGTCTCATGTGCCATGATTTTGGGATCGGCAAAAGATAAATCTTTTGTCATTGATAAACAAATAGCAATCATCACGCATCAAAAAACTTCGTCGCTTCAAGAAGCACTTTTCAATAACGCTTATGGTATTTCCGCGGGAAAACTTGGTGCTGATTTGTTAACAGAAAGCAAAAAACAACTTTCAGAACTTTATCCTCATATTTCTCAAATTGAAGGCGAAAAAGTCCTAAAAGTTGAAGGAATTTACCCTAATTTTACGGTTACAACTAATAAAAACTACTATCATACAAAAAATATTGTTGTGGCGATTGGATATTCTAATACTTTTTCGATTGATGGGTTAATGGATTTTGTGGAACCACACAAAAAAGCAGTTATCGAAAAACAGCGAATTCAACTCAAAAATACAGATCACAAAGTTACTGATGGAATTTTTGTTGTAGGAACACTTGCCGGTTGGAGAAGCCAACTTGCTATTGCTGCTGGAAGTGGTGCTGCAGTGGCAACTGACATTCTAACAATTTGGAATAATGGGATCGACTCTCAAAGTCATGATTCGGTTAAAAAACTTTGATATTGAAAACATTTGAAACGTTACTAAAATACTTTTTTCAAAACGCTATCTTCTTTTAGTATAATTTCGTAATATTTTTCTTCACTAAATAATTGACGAGCAAATTCAGCATTCAAATATTTTTGAACTATAGTTTTGTTTTTTAATACATTCAATTCCACACCACTTTTGTCAATAAAATGTTGAAAATTTTCAAAATAGGAATCTTTTTTAGATAAATCTTCTAGCATTTTTGAAAAAGATATTCCTTTAAAAGCATTTCTGTTTTTGTCCAATTGTTCAAAAACAAAATGTCCTATAATTCCAGATTGCAATACAAAAGGTAAGACTTCATCTTTTTGATCGCCATCAATTGGTACAAAAACATCAGGAACAATACCACCACCACCGTATACTAATTTTCCGCTTTTGGTTTTGAATATCAAAGAATCATTAACCTTAATGCTATCTTTCTTGTACAATTCGCCACTGGCAAAACGTTTGTCAAAATCTTTGAAATATTCTTCTTTTCCTTTGTTATATGGTTTTTGAATAGAGCGACCAGTAGGCGTGAAATATCGTGCAATGGTTAATCTAACGGCAGATCCATCCTCGAAATCCATTTCGCGTTGCACTAATCCTTTTCCGAACGATCGTCGCCCAACAATTGTTCCACGATCATTATCTTGAATAGCTCCTGCTAAAATTTCACTTGCCGATGCGGAGTTTTCGTTGATGAGAATAGTGAGTTTTCCTGTTTCAAAACTTCCTTTTTCGGTAGCAAACGTTTTATCAATTCGTCCTTTTTTGTTTTTTGTGAAAACAATTAGTTGTTTGTCTTTTAAGAACTCATCAGCAATTTCTGCAGCAATTTCTAAAAAGCCACCACCATTATCTCGCAAATCGACCACTAAAGATTTTGCACCTTGCCGTTGAAGTTTTTTTAAACCTACTTTAAACTCCTCGTAAGTAGTTTCTGCAAATCGATTAATTTTTATGTAACCTGTTGTAGGATTTAATAACATTGCAATATCGACGCTTTTTATCGGAATTACTTTTCGAATGATGTTGAATTTTAATGTTTTTTGAACACTTTTTCTAAAAACTGTTACCTGAACTTGGGAATTTTCTTCGCCTTTGAGTTTAGCATATAAACTATCATTTTTGATTTTATTTCCAAAAAGTCTAAATTTATCTGCATATAATATTCGATCTCCAGCCAATAATCCAGATTTCTCTGCTGGACCATTTTCAATTGGTTTAATAATGGCAACCGTGTCTTTATAAACATAGAAATTAACACCTATTCCAACAAAATCCCCTTTCATTGATTGAGCTTCGAGTTCTTGTTCTTTTGGCGGAATATATACGGAATGCGGATCGAGTTTTGCCAGAATATTATCTACAGTTAAATTAACAATCGAATCTGTGTTGACATCATCAACATATTCATTATTGATGAAATCTAGCAATCTATTGAGTTTGTTAGTGTTATTTTTTTTAGAAAAAGAAATTGGTTCAACTGGAAAATTTAGAAATTTTCCCAAAAAAATTCCTGCCGCCAAAAGCGAAAAAATTAAAATTGGAATATATTTGAAATTAATTTTCATTCTTTATTACAAATTTACAATGAATACAAAGTTTTAAATCATAACAAAAGTGAAAGTTTTGCAAATTATAAATCTAAAACTTCAATTTGTTCTACAATTACGCCTGCCTTTGTCAAAAAATCAATTCCAGAAGTGTCCCGATAGCCCATTTGATACACCACTCTTTTAATGCCCGATTGATGAATAAGTTTACTACATTCTTTACATGGCGAAAGTGTGATGTATAATGTAGCACCTTCGCAAGTTTGTGTGGATCGAGCCACTTTTAGGATTGCATTTGCTTCGGCATGAAGCACATACCAATTTGTTAAGCCTTCCGCATCTTCGCAGCAATTTTCGAATCCCGAAGGGGTTCCATTGTAACCATCAGAAATTATCATCCGATCTCGAACAATAATTGCTCCAACTTGTTTGCGTTTGCAATACGAAAGTAAACTCCATTCTTTTGCTATTCGAAGGTAAGCTTTGTCGTATTTATTTAACTTTTTTTGCTCCATTTAAATCAATTATACTATCGAAAAATCGGTTAAAACCCAATTGTGATTCAAATCTACAACCGATGCTCCACAATAATTACAAGAATCATTTGAAGTATCGCCATAGGGGGCACCACAACTGCCACATTCGTAACTATACACAGTTTCTTTTTCTGGAGTGTGCAAAGCCGTTATATTCTTTGATAATTTCAAAACATATTCAAATTCTGTCATTTCATCATCGAGCATCACTAATTTTGGATTAATCTGCACCTTTTGATAAGTTGCTTTTAACGAAAATTCCAAATGAACTTCTTTTTCGTCGATTTCATAATCAGATAATGTGACATCATTTAAATACAATCTATTAAACAAATAGTTCGGCTGCTGATTTTTATCTTGAATAATTTTTTCTATTAGTTGTTTATTTGCAAATCGTGTCAATTTGTTTTGATCACCACCAGAATAAATATCCATGATTTGCATAAAAATATTTGACGCCAAATCTTCCATTCGTTGAACAGAAAATAGAGAATCTTTTTCCATTAGATTTAAAAATTCTTGGTCATCTAGGAAACTATTTGTAGCGTAATCATAGTCTTCTTCTTGAGTTATTTCGCTCAAAACCCAATCATAAGAAGCATTGTTGGTCAAGGTATTGCAATGTCCACATCGACTAATTTCTCCCATTTTTATTTCTAATGGAGCTCCACAACTTGGGCAATTGTCCGAATTATATAAATTGTTATTTGATTTTGCATCGCTTCTTTTAATATAAGTCCAGATTTCTCTACCATAATCCCCATCATAGGATTGATTAAAAGATGGATATTTTTCGCTAACAAAATAGTCATCCATCTGGAAACTAATAGCTACATCTGCTGTTGTATATTCGCCTTGTTGAGTAGTAGATAATAATGAAATGTTGCTGATTTTTATGTTACTCAAATTATTGACTTGAGAAAGTTTGTTCATGATGTTAAATTGAACTGAATAACGCTGATACACTCCATCAGAAATCCAAGATCTAATGTCTTTTAAATCTTTCTTTTGCCAAGCAGCTTGAACATTCATGAAAGAAGTTTGGATTTTTTGAATCGTTAAACCTATTGGCAAATCTTCATCATTTGTGGGGATGTCATCACTATAGAAATTATTGGCAGAATCATCAGAATTTGCATTATTTTTTTTTGTTAATGCCTGATAAATTAGATAAATTATAACTATTAGAACAATAAATCCAATACTTCCAAAGCCTCCAGATCCACTACTCCCACTACTTCCATAACTACCGCTGCTGTGACTACCAAAACTGCTTCCACTACTACTATGTCCGCCGCCACCCCCGCCTCGACCGCCACCCCCGCCACCACGAGTTGAGATGGAATGAGATAAAAACAAAGTGTTAGTTATAAAAAAAGGATTTGAATTTTGTACTTGTTCCATTATATCAGAATTATAAAGTATTGATAGTTTTGTGTAAAAAAATTAATTAGTAGGTAATGGTGGAGGCATTTGGGTAAAAATGTTTTGTAATTCAGACACAGCATCCGCTTTTAGCCATCCGCTCATTCCTTGATTCCAAACCAAAGTTTCTCTCGAAATTTGTCCATTTTTAATCATTTCTGATAATTGAGCATCGTTGAATGGTCCAGATTGTTGGTTGTTTATAGCGACAAAATAAGAAACAGAATTTGGTAAAGGAGGTGGTGCCTGCTGGTTTTGATTTGAATTTTGTTGAACTTGGTTGTTAAACGATTGACTCATTTGATTTCCCATGGCAAGTCCTGCACCAAGACCAACTCCTGCACCAGCAATTCCAGATGGGTTTCCTGCAGCAGTTTCAATTGCTTGAGCACTTTTGTATTGCGTTAATTTATTTAGGTCTATTTTGTTTAATCGGCTCAACTCAAAAATTTCTTTTTTAATTTCTTCGGGCATTGAAATGTTTTCTAACAAAAACTTGCTCACTTCCATTCCATAAACGAAAAAATCGTCTTTCATGAAATTGAAAATCGCTGCGGAAAGTTCATTCAAATTCGCAGCATAACTTTCGATAGGCATATTAGCTTCGCCAATCGCATCGGTAAAACGAGTTACGATAGTACTTTTTAATTGTTCTGAAATGGCTTCGGTAGTAAAATATCCTTCTGTTCCGACAATTTCTTTTATAAATTTCCCCGCATCTGCAATTTTGAAGGTGTAGGTTCCAAATGCCCTAATTTCAAGCATTCCAAAACGGTCATCATTAAGTGTAATGGCATTTTTAGTTCCCCATTTTTGATCTATAAAATTTCGAGTGCTTACAAAATAAACTTCAGCTTTGAATGGACTATTAAAACCATATTTCCAACCTTTTAAAGTTGTCAAAACTGGTAAATTTTGAGTATTTAGCGTGTAAGTCCCTGGATTAAATACATCTGCAATAACTCCTTCATTCACAAAAACTGCTTGTTGACCCTCTCTAACAATTAGTTTGGCTTCGTTTTTGATTTCGTTTTGATGTCTTTCGAATCTGTAGACAATCGTGTTATTACTATTGTCTATAAACTCAACAATATCAATGAATTCATTTCTTAATTTATCAAAAATTCCCATAATTATTTTAGTTTTTTATTAGTATTTATATTTATCTATTCCAAATTGGACTTTGAATGATGAGCGGAATCACGACTCCAATCACAAACGCGGACATTACAAGTGTAAAATCTCGTTTCGAAAATCGAAAAACTGTTTGCACAATAAATGAAAGAATTAAAACTATAAAAACAATTATCAATTGCGAAGTTTCGATTCCGAGTGCAAATTCCAGAAGAGGTAACATTTTCTCAGATGCTTTTCCAGAAAGAATTGTATTGAAATAATTCGAAAAACCTAACCCATGAATGATTCCAAAAAACAAGGTGACAAATCCAACAACCCCAATACTTTCGGTTTTTGAGGATTTCCCAGCAGTAAAAAGATTGAAAATAGCAGTAATTAGAATTGTAATCGGAATCATAAATTCAACTAAATTAACTTTGATTACTATAATACCATAAACGGAAAGTATCAATGCTAGTGTATGTCCGATTGTAAAAATTGACACTAAA
>JAYWEG010000212.1:0-8830 GCA_043779445.1 Bacteroidota bacterium | reverse complement strand
AATTAGTTACCTAATATTATTCACAATTATTGTAATAAGTTTACTTATAATAATATTCTTTATTTTAACTTTTATTATTTCAGGGGTAATATTAAAGCTTGAAAAATTAATGTAATTAAGAAATTGAATTGAAAATAGTATTTGAAAATGCAAATTACAAAATTTACAAAAGTTACAAAAGTTACAAAATATTGAAATAAAAATTTAATACTGCAAGTATCCGTTTGGGGCAATTGGAGTTTTGGTTTTGTACTCGTAAGTTCTTTCTGTAACAAATACATTTCGCATACCAAATGCACAACTTGCGAAAAGCCTCGAGTTGTTAAAAAAGTTGAATTAAAGATAACAGATTTCTTTAAAAAAATTAAAAATCTGAAAAGTATGTATTTTAAAAATGAATGATTTCCTAAAATATCAAGCTCAAACAACACCCTATCCACTTGGAATGCAAATTGCATTTGCTTTTGGTTCCTATATATATAGTTGCGATAACAAAAAATATTTAGATTTTGTTGCGGGAGTTTCAGCTTGTCCGCTTGGCCATCAACCAAAGAGAGTCAATAATGCCATAAAAGCACAACTCGACCTGTATTCTCATGTGATGGTATATGGTGAATATTCTCAAAATCCAGCCGTAGAATATTGCAAACTTTTAGCCACACATTTACCAAAACCTTTAGAAAAAACCTATCTCGTAAACTCTGGGACAGAGGCTTGCGAAGGCGCACTCAAACTCGCCCGACGCATTACAGGCCGAAGTCAATTAATTTCGTGTAACAATGCCTATCATGGAAATACAATGGGTTCCATGAGCGTGATGGGTTTTGAAGAACGCAAACAAATTTTTCGCCCGTTGATTCCAGATGTAGATTTTATAACCTTCAATAACCAAGACGATATTCAAAAAATAACTACTCGAACGGCTGGAATTATTCTCGAAAGTATTCAAGGCGGTGCAGGATTTATTCAACCCGAAAATGGTTTTCTAAAAAAAGTTAGAGATCGTTGTACCGAAGTGGGTGCCATAATGATTATTGATGAAATTCAACCTGGATTTGGGAGAACTGGAAAAATGTTTGGTTTCGAAAACTACGATGTAGTTCCAGATATCGTTATTCTTGGAAAAGGAATGGGGGGCGGAATGCCCGTTGGAGCATTTTCGGCATCGGCAGTACACATGGATTTATTGAGTGATAATCCAAAATTGGGTCATATCACAACTTTTGGCGGACATCCAGTTATTGCTGCGGCATGTTTGGCAACTTTGCAAGAAATTGCAGAAACTACGCTAATCGCAGATACACTTTCAAAAGAAAAATTATTCAGAGAACTTTTAGTGCATCCTTTAATCGAAGAAGTTCGAGGGCGAGGTTTGATGCTTGCTGCTATGACATCGAGCCCAGAAATCACTAATAAGGTTATTTTTAAATCCCAAGATAAAGGTTTGATTCTTTTTTGGTTATTATTCGAAGGTTGCGCTATCAGAATCACTCCTCCATTAACTATTTCGGAAGAAGAAATTCGAGAAGGATGTGCTATTATTTTAGAATCTATGAATGAAATTCTGAACGAATAATTATGTTTTTTTTTAAATATAATTATTCTAAAAGTCTAATAATCTAAATATATTAAAACACTGAATTATCTTATCACCATAGTAGGACCTACAGCCATTGGCAAAACTTCGTTGAGTATTGCCTTGGCACAACATTTCAATTGCGAAATTATATCTTGTGATAGTCGGCAGTTTTTCAAAGAAATGAAAATTGGTACTGCAGTTCCAAATAATTTGGAATTACTACAAGCCAAACATCATTTTATACAAAACAAATCGATTTTTGATACATACACGGTTGGCGATTTCGAAAAAGAAGCCATTTTAAAACTCGTTAACCTTTTTAAAACTAATAATTTTGCTGTACTTGTTGGTGGATCTGGTTTGTATGTTGATGCTGTTTTGAAAGGATTTGATACTTTTCCTGAAATTGAAAAATCGATTAAAGTAGAAATTCAGAAACAATATGATGAATTTGGTATAGCATTTTTACAGCAAAAACTTCAAGAACTGGATCCAGAATATTATAGATTAATTTCTAATGAAAACCCACAAACACTACAAAATCCGCAACGAATGATGCGATTTGTAGAAGTTTGTATGGGTTCAGGAAAACCCTATTCTAGTTTTTTGAATAAAGAAAAGAACAAAAGAAATTTTATTCCTATAATCATTGGAATAGAAGGAGAAAGGTCAAAAATATATAACAGAATCAACCAACGAGTAGATTTGATGATAAGCAAAGGATTACTTCTTGAAGCCGAAAAACTTTTCCCGAATAAAGATTTGAATGCTTTGCAAACTGTTGGATATAAAGAATTATTTCAGTTTTTTGATGGTGAGATCCCTTTAGAATTTGCAATCGAAGAAATCAAAAAAAATACACGACGATTTTCAAAACGTCAAATGACTTGGTTCAAAAAAACAGAAAACGTCACTTGGTTTGATTTTGAAAGTTCAAAAGAGGATTTTATTAGTTTTGTAAAGTCAAAAATTCGTAATTCATAATTATTTTCTATGCCAATTTCTTCAAACTTCACATCAATTTTATTTAAAAAATTCGAAATTAATTTCACCCAATGCACTCCAAAAGGCGTTTTGAAATATACAGAATTATGTCAAATTCTTCAGGTTTGTGCGGCGTTACATTCTGAGTTAGGAGGCATTAGTTTTAGTGACATGCAAATTTTCAATCAAGCTTGGGTATTGAGTAGAATGCGAGTTGAGATTTTGGAATTACCGAAATGGAAGGAAACAATTTCCGTTCGAACTTGGATTGTTTCATTAGAAAATTCCCGATCAGTAAGAGCCATGGAAGTATATTTGAATTCTAAAAAAATAATTTCTTCCGAAGCTTTTTGGGCAGTAATGAATACTCAAACACGTCGACCAGAACCTTTGGCAATTCCACATGAGCATTTCGAAAAGTTTCCAACTAATTTTGCAACCCAACAACGAGTTTCTAAAATTGAATTTGATGAAACTGGAATTGTTGTTGATTCTCGAAAAGTAGTTTTCTCGGATTTGGATATTGTTAATCATGCAAATAGCGTAAAATATTTAGAATGGTGTTTAGATTGTTTAGATGAGAATATCATTATTGAGAAAAAAATAACGAGTCTAGAAATGAATTATCTCAAAGAATTAGCTTTAAAAGATTCCATTACAATCCAAGCTAAAGAAAATGACAAGGGAACTGTTTTTTCTGTTTTGAAAGAGGAAAAAGTTTGTTTTCTCTTAAAATTGGATTTTTAAAATAGTACTCAAAAACATCAAAACACTATCAACAATTGTTAATAACTTAAACCTTAAATCTCGATTTTTACCAGTAAAATAAACATCAAATGTATATATTTGCGTGTTAGACAAAAAATACATCTTATAACAATAAAAATGAGCGAAGAGATTAAAAAAGATAATTATTCTGCGGATAGTATTCAGGCATTAGAAGGAATGGAGCATGTTCGTATGCGTCCATCAATGTACATTGGTGATGTAGGTGTACGAGGTTTACACCATTTGGTTTATGAAGTTGTCGATAACTCTATCGATGAAGCAATGGGTGGGTATTGTGATACGATTATTGTAGATATTAATGAAGACGGATCAGTTTCTGTCGAAGATAATGGTCGTGGAATCCCAGTTGGGATCCACAAAAAAGAAGGAATTTCTGCTCTAGAAGTTGTAATGACTAAAATTGGAGCAGGAGGAAAGTTCGATAAAGATTCCTACAAAGTTTCTGGCGGACTTCACGGTGTCGGAGTTTCTGTTGTAAATGCTCTATCTAATCATTTGCGCGCAACGGTTCATAGCAGTGATGGAAAAGTCTATGAGCAAGAATACGAGAAAGGAAAAGCACTTTACCCTGTAAAACAAATAGGAGAAACTACTAAACGGGGAACTATCGTTAGGTTTTATCCAGATGATTCTATTTTTACTCAAACAACAGAGTTTTCATACGAAACTTTATCGGCTAGAATGCGAGAATTATCTTTCTTGAACAAAGGAATTACAATTACGTTTACCGATAAAAGAGAACTTGATAAAGATGGGAAGTTTGTTTCTGAAATTTTTCACTCAACTGAGGGATTGAAAGAATATATTAGATATTTAGATAAAAATAGAGATCCAATCATTGCCCACGTAATTTCAATGGACAATGACAAAGGCGAAATTCCAGTTGAAGTTGCCTTGATATACAATACAAGTTACACTGAGAATATTTTTTCCTACGTAAATAATATCAATACTCACGAAGGTGGAACGCATTTGCAAGGTTTTAGAACTGGTTTAACCCGCTCACTAAAAAAATATGCCGATTCTTCTGGAATGTTAGACAAACTGAAATTCGAAATTTCGGGAGACGATTTTCGTGAAGGTTTAACAGCTATTATTTCTGTAAAAGTTGCTGAGCCACAATTCGAAGGACAAACCAAAACCAAATTAGGTAATCGTGAAGTTGTTTCTCCAGTTTCTCAAGCAGTTGGCGATATGATAGAAAATTATTTGGAAGAAAATCCAAATGATGCACGAATTATCGTTCAAAAAGTAATTTTAGCTGCGCAGGCTCGTCATGCTGCCAAAAAAGCTCGTGAAATGGTACAACGTAAAACCGTGTTAGGTGGTGGCGGTTTACCAGGTAAATTATCCGATTGTTCGGAGCAAGATCCAGCTCGTTGTGAAGTATATCTAGTTGAGGGAGATTCGGCTGGAGGAACCGCAAAACAAGGAAGAGACAGAGCATTTCAAGCCATTTTGCCTTTGCGAGGCAAGATTTTGAATGTGGAAAAAGCGATGCACCATAAGGTTTTCGAAAACGAAGAAATCCGAAATATATTTACCGCACTTGGTGTAACCATTGGTACTGCCGAAGATAGCAAAGCATTGAATCTCGAAAAATTGCGTTATCACAAAGTAATTATTATGTGTGATGCCGATGTCGATGGTTCCCATATTTCCACTTTAATTTTGACTTTTTTCTTCAGATTCATGAAAGAATTAATCGAAGAAGGTCATGTCTATATTGCAGCTCCTCCTTTATATTTGGTTAAAAAAGGTAATAAAAAAGAATATGCTTGGAACGATGTAGAACGCGATGCCGCAAATGAGCGTATGGGCGGAAGTGCTGGAATTCAACGCTATAAAGGTCTTGGAGAAATGAATGCCGAGCAATTGTGGGAAACGACAATGGATCCAAGTTTCAGAACATTACGTCAAATTACAATCGATAGTTTAGCCGAGGCAGATCAAGTTTTCTCCATGCTTATGGGCGATGAGGTGCCACCTCGTAGAGAATTTATTGAGAAAAATGCAGTATATGCGAATATAGATGCATAAAAAGTGGATTTGGTTATTTGTTGATTCTGTATTAGATATAGCAATTAATCAAATTTTTAAATAAACAAATTACTAAATTATCAAATAAATATAAAAATGAAAGTTACTATAGTTGGCGCAGGAAACGTTGGCGCCTCATGCGCAGACGTAATTTCTTACAGAGGAATTGCAAGTGAAGTTGTTTTGCTTGACATTAAAGAAGGTTTTGCAGAAGGCAAAGCTATGGATATCATGCAATGTGCTACAAATACAGGTTTTAATACCCAATTGTCAGGTGTTACAAACGATTATACAAAAACTGCAAACAGTGATGTGGTTGTGATTACCTCTGGAATTCCAAGAAAACCAGGAATGACTCGAGAAGAATTAATTGGTATCAATGCTGGAATCGTCAAATCTGTTGTTGAAAACGTATTAGTTCATTCACCAAGCACTATTGTTGTTGTGGTTTCAAATCCAATGGATACTATGACTTATTTGGCATTGAGAGCAACTGGATTACCTAAGAATAGAATTATCGGAATGGGTGGAGCTCTAGACAGTTCCCGTTTTAGATACTATCTTTCTAAAGCATTAGATAAACCAGCAAATGATATTTCTGCCATGGTTATTGGAGGTCATGGTGATACAACTATGATTCCATTGACACGTTTGGCTTCGTATAACGGTATTCCAGTTTCAGAATTTCTTTCTCAAGAACAATTAGACAAAGTTGCTGCAGATACTATGGTTGGTGGTGCGACATTAACAGGACTTTTAGGAACTTCGGCGTGGTATGCTCCTGGAGCATCTGTTGCCTATTTAGTCGATTCGATTTTAAACAATCAAAAGAAAATGATTGCATGTTCTGTTTTTCTTGAAGGAGAATATGGACAATCTGACATTTGCATTGGAGTTCCATGTATTATAGGAATAAATGGTATTGAACAAATTCTAAACATTAATTTGAATGAGTCAGAAAAAGCATTATTTGCAAAAAGTGCTGATGCAGTTCGAAATATGAATGCAGATTTGAAATCTGTTTTGTAAATCTAAACATATTTTAAAAAAATAGGCTGTATCAAATTTGATACAGCCTATTTTTTGTATTCCATTATTTTATTTTGCAGTAAGTTTTATAGAAATTCGTCTGTTTTGCTTTCTTCCCGCTTCTGTTGAATTATCTCCAGTTGAATATTCTAGTCCAAATCCTTCTATTTTTATTCTTTTTTCTTGGATTCCGAATTTTATGAAACCCTTTTTCAAGGATTCTGCCCTTTTCAAAGAAAGTGCTTTATTACTTTCTGGATTCCCTAAATTGTCAGTATAACAACCAATTACTATTTCAGATTTTGGAAAAGAAGTCATTATTAAAGATAAATTTTTAATTTGTTCTTCAGAATCTACATTATAATCTGTTTGTCGTTCCGAAAAATGAATTCGATCCAGGCACAACCAATAGCTTGAGTCATTTACAGATTTTGATTTGTCAAGTATCAAATCTAACAATGCTTTTTCCACTCCCTTTTCTGGTATGGTAATAATTTCGTCGCTTGGTAAAGTTAAATCTAAAAAATCACCCAAATTAGTCACTAATTCCCCTTCAATATTTTGGGGTTGAGTTTCTTTATCAATAATTTTGGGATTTGCAATAACAACATCAGTTTCAGTATTTTTTTTCGATGAAAGAACATATCCGCCAATGCCTAGAGCAACAACTAAAAGACCGACTACAATATATTTTTTACTACTTCTTGGTTTTTCATCCTCAATAGTATTTGTTGAGGAATTGACTTGAGTTTTAGATTTATTTGTTTGTTTTGTTTCTGGATTTTTAGCAATTTCAACTTTTTCTAAAATAGCATCATTGGGCATTTCTACTTTTGGTTCTATTTTTTTTACTTGAAAATGAGTTACAAGATCATTTTTATTTATTTTTTTTTTTGCAACATAACATAAAATTAGCAAGGAACACATTTTCAATATTGCATTTGCAGATTCTACTTTTATAAAATCATTAGTAGCAATATTAGATGAGAACGTATTTTTAGTTTTATCAAAATATAGTTCCAAGAAATTTTCACTTACCTTATCTAAAAATTCATTTGGAACCAATGTGTTAGATAAATTAAGTAGAATATCGTCCGAATCAGGAGTTATTTTGGCTACATTTTCGTAGAATAGATCAATTTTTTTCGAATCATTTATATTATCTAATAAAGAATTTAAAATAATTGAGTTTGCATCGTTAATTGATTTAGTAACATTATTTTCAAATTCATTCAAATATTTACTCGAATTAAACCGAATATCCCAAGTAATATATTTCTGTAAATTGCTAAAATCTCGTTTTGACATTTTTTATTTTGTTTTGTAAACACTTGAATTTGACTTGTGGTTTTAATTAATTTTGAGATTTATTTAAGGTCAAAACTAGATTTTAGAACCAATATTTCTCGATCAAAAATATTTACAAAATAAGTTCCTTTTTCACAATTTTTTAAAAGAATTCCAGATTTTACCTCTAAATTTGATTCTTCAAAATTGAATTTTGCAGAATAACTATAATCTAAAATCATTGGACCAAATTTTTCTGAAAGTTTGTTGCCGATTACATTATTTTTTGGATCAATAATTTGAACGTAATATTTTTTTTCAATAGGTTTTGTAAGATTATTTCCGATAATCATAAATTTAACAGCTAGATAGTTTGCCTTGCTGGCAGAATTAGTAGGTTTTGATTCCCCAGAAGTAAGTTTAAATTGTGGTTCGGTTTTTAGAGATGCAAATGCCACCCTTGAGCTTTTTTTAACCATCAAACTCATATCTATGTTTTTCTCCTTTAATTCATCAACATCTTTGCTAGTCTTTTCCAGAGCTATTGCTGTGCTGTCTTGTTTGTTTTTTAAAGCCTCATATTTCTGAACTAATTCCATTTTGTCATTTTTCAGAATCGAAACTTGTTTTCTTAATTTTACAACTTCAATTTTATATTTGTTTAATTCTTCAATTGTCGCTTTTGAACTATTCAAATCATCTATTAAGTTTGTGATTTTTTGTTGTTCCATTAGCAACTCATTTTTTATGGAGGTATTATCATTCAAAACCAAAGATATAGAATCTCTAGATTTAGTTAATTTTTCAATCATGGATAATTTTTCTTTTTCTATTTTTTCGGTTTCAGTAAAACTGTAATAGGCATAACCTCCAGAACCTAAGAGAGCAAGAATCAATAAAATAATTACAGGTTTGCGATTTGATTTTTTTTCTTCCTTATCCATATTATGTGTATATATATGTGAGTTTTAGCAAATTTAGATTTTTATTTTATGTTAAACAAGCACAATTATTCTAAAACGATCAAAAATACTGAATTTATAGTAGTTTTAAGCAAGAAAATTACTAATTATAATTTCTAATTTGGGTTTTATCTAAATTATTTATGAAATAATAATTTCA
>JAYWEG010000211.1:0-3579 GCA_043779445.1 Bacteroidota bacterium | reverse complement strand
GACAACGCACCAAAAATTAAGCAAATTGTCGATAGCCTGAAAACTCCAGAAAACAAACTTTTTTTACAAGGATTGGTGGGTTCATCATTGTCATTTGTCATCAATTCATTGTTTTCAAAAACCGAAAAGCCTTTTTTGATTTTATTTAACGATAAAGAAGAAGCGGCTTATTACTTGAATGATTTAGAGCAACTTGTCGGGGAAAAAGACGTGTTGTTTTATCCTGGCTCCTACCGAAAACCTTATCAAATTGATGAAACAGACAATGCTAATGTTTTGCTTCGTGCTGAGGTTCTGAATCGAATTAATTCTCGCAAAAAACCAGCCGTAATTGTTAGTTATCCCGAAGCACTTTTCGAGAAAGTCGTGACCAAAAAAGATTTAGAAAAAAACACTTTAAAAGTTTCGGTTGGCGATAAAATCTCAATAGAATTCATTAACGAAGTTTTATTTGAATACGAATTCAAGCGTGTCGATTTTATAACCGAACCTGGAGAATTTTCGGTTCGTGGCGGAATTATTGATGTTTTTTCGTTCTCAAATGATAATCCATACCGAATTGAATTTTTTGGAAACGAAGTCGATTCTATTCGAAGTTTCGATGTTGAAACGCAATTGTCGATCGAAAAGCAAAAAAAAATTACGATTATTCCAAACGTTGAAAATAAATTTTTCGAAGAAAATAGAGAAAGTTTCTTGGAATATATTTCTGCCGAAACGATTATTTGCATTCAAAATACCGATTTATTAGTTTCTAAATTAGATAAATTATTTGCAAAATCTCAAGAAATATTTGATAATCTAAATTCGACAATTCAACGATTAGAACCTGCAAAAATTTTCTTAAATCAAACCGAGTTCATTAAAAAAGCATTGGATTTTTCGATAATCGAATTATCAAAATCAACTGGCTTTCCGAAGAATGAAGGAATCCAAACCAAGCAAACATTCGAGTTTTTTATTCAACCGCAACCATCGTTCAATAAACAATTCGATTTGTTGTTGAATAACTTGAACGAGAATCATTTTAATGGTTACAAAAATTATCTTTTTTGCTCTAACGACGCACAAGCAAAACGTTTTCACGATATTTTCGAAAGTCTTGATGAGGAAAATTCCGAAAGCATTCGCAAGCAATATGCAACCATAACTTTACCTATTTATCAAGGTTTTATCGACGAAGAAAACCTAATTGCTTGTTACACTGATCATCAAATTTTTGAACGGTATCATAAATTCAACATTAAAAATAACGTTTCTAAAAAGCAAAATATCACTCTCAAAGAATTGACAACGCTGGTCGTTGGCGATTATGTCACGCACATTGACCACGGAATTGGGAAATTTGGTGGTTTGCAAAAAATTCAAGTCGAAGGCAAAACACAAGAAGCCATCAAGTTGGTTTATGCCGATAATGACATTGTTTATGTTAGCATTCATTCGTTATACAAAATCTCGAAATACAATGGAAAAGATGGCACTCCACCAAAAATTTATAAATTAGGTTCGAATGCTTGGAAAGCATTAAAACAAAAAACTAAGGCGAGAGTCAAGCACATTGCTTTTAATTTAATTCAGTTATACGCCAAGCGAAAACTCGAAAAAGGTTTCCGTTTTGCTAAAGACAGTTACTTGCAAGCCGAGTTAGAAAGTTCATTTATATATGAAGATACGCCCGATCAAACCAAGTCCACGCAAGAAGTAAAAGCCGATATGGAAAGCGACAAGCCTATGGACAGACTGGTTTGTGGAGATGTTGGCTTCGGAAAAACCGAAGTTGCTATTCGTGCTGCTTTCAAGGCTGTTGATAATTCCAAACAAGTCGCAATTTTGGTGCCAACAACCATTTTGGCATACCAACATTACAGAACTTTTACCGAAAGATTGAAAGATATGCCGGTTTCTATTGGTTATTTGAACCGTTTTCGGACTGCCAAACAGAAAGCCGAAACGCTCAAAAATTTAGCCGATGGAAAATTAGATATTGTTATTGGAACGCATCAATTGGTCAATAAAAATGTGGTTTTTAAAGATTTAGGATTGCTAATTGTTGACGAAGAACAAAAATTTGGTGTTAACGTAAAAGACAAACTCAAAACCATTGCAGCCAATATAGATACATTAACTTTGACGGCAACACCAATTCCGAGAACGCTTCAATTTTCGTTAATGGCGGCACGAGATTTGTCGGTAATTACCACGCCACCACCCAATCGTTACCCAATCGAAACCAATGTGGTGCAGTTTTCGGAAGAATTAATTCGTGATGCTATTTCGTATGAAATTCAGCGCAACGGACAAGTTTTTTTCATTAATAATCGAATAGAAAACATCAAGGAAGTCGCTGGAATGATTCAAAGATTGGTTCCAGATGCAAGAGTCGGAATTGGTCACGGACAAATGGAAGGTGCCAAACTCGAAGAACTGATGTTGGCATTTATGAATGGCGAATTCGATGTTTTGGTCGCCACAACCATCATAGAATCGGGATTGGATGTTCCAAATGCGAATACAATTTTCATTAATAATGCCAATAATTTTGGATTGTCGGATTTGCATCAAATGCGTGGGCGCGTTGGTCGAAGCAACAAAAAGGCGTTTTGTTATTTTATTTGTCCGCCGTATTCGGTGATGACCGACGATGCTCGAAAACGAATTCAGGCGTTAGAACAATTTTCAGAATTGGGTTCAGGGTTTAATATTGCAATGAAAGATCTCGAAATTCGTGGTGCGGGTGATTTATTGGGTGGGGAACAATCAGGTTTTATTAACGAAATTGGGTTTGATACGTACCAAAAAATAATGAACGAAGCCATCGACGAACTTAAAGAAAACGAGTTTAAAGATCTTTATGAAAACGAACCCAACCAAGCTGAAAAAGTTTACGTAAAAGATTTACAAATTGATACCGATTTCGAATTATTATTTTCTGACGAATACATCAACAACATTTCTGAAAGATTAAAGTTGTACAACGAACTCAGTTTAATCACAAACGAAGAAGATTTATTGATTTATGAAAATAAACTAATCGACCGTTTTGGACCTTTGCCAAAACAAGCTGTTTCGTTATTGAACAGCATTAAAATAAAATGGATTGCGACCAAACTCGGCATCGAAAAACTAATCATGAAGCAAGGCAAAATGATTTGTTATTTTGTTTCTGATCAACAAAGCAGTTATTACAACTCGCCACAATTTTCGAAAGTGTTGCAATTTGTACAAAAAAACGGCAACATTTGCAGAATGAAAGAAAAGCAAACACCAGCGGGATTGAGGCTTTTATTAACTTTTGAGAATGCTAAAAGTATTAATAAATGTTTGGGTTTTATGGAGATGGTTGGGTTTTAGTAATCAAAACTAATTTTATATATTTGTAGTATTTAAAAAATTTAAATGATGAATTTAGCCACCCGGAAATATAATTTGATTCAAGAACTTACTACAATTGATGAAAATTTGTTGGAAAAACTAGAAATTGTTCTAAAAACCAGTAAAAGAGATTGGTATGACGATTTGAATTTATCAGAAAAACAAGAAATCGAAATTGGCTTGAAAGAAGCGAATGAAAAGGAGTTT
>JAYWEG010000210.1:0-3590 GCA_043779445.1 Bacteroidota bacterium | reverse complement strand
GAAGCAACTTCAGCACTCGATGCCAATAATGAGAAAGAAATTATGCGAAAACTCGATATTTTTTTCAAGGATAAAACAGTTGTAGTCATTGCGCGTCGATTGAGCACAGTAATGAATGCGGATCAAATTGTAGTGCTCGAAAAAGGAAAGATTATAGAGATTGGAAATCACCAAGAATTAGTAAAACTAAAAGGAAATTATTTTGAATTAGTTCGAAATCAATTGCAGTTGGGGACTTGAGATTTTTATATAAATTAAAAACTTAAATTTATTTGAATTTGAGTATCTTTGAAATAGTATTAAATTAAAAAAAATGACTCTAGTAATAAACAAAAAGTTAACGGCTAAAGAAATTAAATCTTCACTAGATAAAATTATCAAAAAAACTAAGCAAGTTGGATTAAGAAAGCATTTTGGGTTATCCGACGAAAAAATCGACGCTTTGGAATTTCAAAAAAAAGCAAGAAATGAATGGAATTGATTTTTTAGCCGACACCAATTTTATAATTCACTTAAATGAAGGCAATCCTTTAATTAAACCTTTTTTAGATTATAATTTTGGAGTCTCATTTATTACTGAAATAGAACTTTTAGGTGCTTTTAGTATTTCTAAAACAAAAAAATCACAATTAAGCGATATTCTAATAGATTGCCAAATATTAGAAATGAATAATCAAATAAAAGAAACCTGTATAAAGATCAGACAACAATACAAATTAAAAATTCCAGACGCAATTATAGCCTCAACTGCATTTGTAAATAAAATTCCTCTGATTACTTCTGACCGTGATTTTGAAAAAATTAAGGAAATTGATTTGATTTTTATCGAAAAATAATTTATGCCACAAAATAAAAAAACTCCTGATTTCGAACTCCGAAGCGAAGAAGTACAAGATATCCTCACAAAAGTACCACATTGGATGATTCGATGGGGAACCATATTGATATTCGGAATACTATTGATGCTCTTTTTTGTTTCTTGGTTTTTAAAATATCCCGATGTGGTGAAAACTGAAATTATAATTACTACTAATATTCCTCCAGAAAAATTAGTGGCTAAAACATCGGGTAGAATCGAGACCATTTTGGTGAAAGACAAATCTACAATTCAAAAAAACAAACCACTTGCCGTAATTGCAAATTCAGCTAATTACAAAGATGTGTTTTTGTTGGATAGCATTGTTAACAAAACTAAAAACCCTAAGAATTTCCCGTTTCAACTATTTCGAAATTCACAGTTTGGTGATATCGAAACTGCTTTTGCCGTTTTTCAAAAAGATTGTATTTCGAATCAATTAAATTCGAATTTGCAACCGTTTGAAGTTCAAAATGCTGCAAATAGTTCAGAAAATAGTCAAATCAAAGAACGATTGAATCTTTTGATCCAGCAAAAAACCATCAACGAATCGGAATTAGTACTTCAAAAAAGTGACATTACACGCTATGAAACCTTGTTTAACAAAGGCGTAGTCTCGGCTCAAGATTTTGAGCATAAAAAATTGAGTTATCTACAAGCCGAAAAAAGTTATAAAGGCTTGCTATCCTCGATTTCGCAACTCAAATCGTCTTTGATAGAAAATTCAAGAACATCCAAAAGTTCTCAAATTAATGAAACTAAAGAGGGCATAAACTTGGAAAGAAGTGCTACACAATCATTCTATCAACTCAAAAAAGTAATCAAAGATTGGGAGTTGCAATATGTTTTGAAATCATCGATTGCTGGCGAAGTGACTTTTCTACAAATTTGGACAGAAAACCAAACCATAACCTCTGGCGATAATGTTTTTTCGATTGTTCCAAAACTCGAAAAAGGATACATTGGCAAAGTAAAAGCGCCAGCGTTGAACTCAGGAAAAATAAAAACGGGGCAACAAGTCAATATTCGATTGATGAATTTCCCCGATCGAGAGTTTGGAATTCTCAAAGGCAAAATAAAAAACATTTCACTAGTTCCAGACAAGGATGGCAATTTGTTGCTCGATGTTGCTTTGCCCGATGGTTTGCTCTCATCATACAGAAAGCAAATTCCTTTTCAGCAAGAAATGAAAGGCTCTGCCGAAATTGTTACCGAAGACTTGCGCCTTTTAGAAAGAATTCTATATCAGTTTAGGAGTGTTTTGAAGGTGGAATGACTTGGGTTATTACTACTAGTAATCTATTATTAATTTGTTTTGTCATTAAGTAAAAAAAACACTTAAAATTAAACATTCAAAACTAAACCTCCTTCAACTCAATTTTTTTTCTAATTTCCTCCAATACAAAAACATAGTCAGATTGTTTTTTTACAAAATCTCGTTCAGAAACATCAATGACTAGAATGTTGATGTTTTGATGCGATTTGATATAATCTAAATAGCCTTGATTGATTTTTTCCAGGTATTCCGCAGGAATTTCTTGTTCATAATGGCGACCACGCTTTTTAATGTTTTGCAACAATCGATCCGTGTTTTGATACAAATAGATATACAAATCTGGCTTTGGCATTTCTTTGTAGATAATGTCAAACAAGGTTTTGTATAATCGAAACTCATCTTCGTTGAGGGTAACTTTTGCAAAAATCAGCGATTTGAAAATGTGATAATCGGCGATTATAAAATCTTTAAACAAATCGAACTGTGCCAAATCATCTGACAATTGTTGGTAACGATCCGCAAGAAAAGACATTTCTAACGGAAAAGCATATCGGTTTTGATCTTTGTAGAATTTTGGTAAAAAAGGATTGTCTGCAAAACGCTCCAAAACAGTTTTAGCATTGAAATCTTCAGCGATTTTGTTAGTTAACGTGGTTTTTCCAGCACCAATATTTCCTTCGATGGCAATGTAATTGAAATTCTGAAGTTTTATATTTTTTAGTGGTAACTGAATGTAATGCAAAATTTTACATTCGCTTTTGTCAACACAATCTGCAATAAGTTCTTGCGTTGTTTTGTTCAAAATTGGATGTTTCCAGTTGAGACCTAAATCTTTCAATGGCAACAAAACAAACAATCTGTCTTTCATGAGCAAATGAGGAACAATCAAATTTTCGGTTTCGATTTGTTCTTCATTATAATAAATAATATCAATGTCAATAAGTCGGGGTTGATAGTCGTCGGATACGAATTTTTTTCGACCCAATTCTTTTTCGAGTTTAAGAATTTTTGTTAAAATTTTCGGAGCCGTTTTTTCTGTATGAATCAGAATATTGCAATTAAAAAATAGATCGCTACTAAAACCCCAAGATGGCGTTTCGTAAACAGGTGAAATTTTAATGACAGTTCCAACCTCATTATGAATTTTCTCAATAGCCAACTTGATGTTGTCTAAGCGAATGCCTAGATTACTTCCTAACGATAAAACAACTTGATTTTGAATCTTCATACATTTACAAATTAAGTAAAAAGAAAGTTATAATTATAAAAAAATCAGCCCTCTGTTGAAAACTATTTGTATTTTTTTATACTAAAACCTCATTTTAAAAAGTTAAATAGTGTTTGGTCTTGATTTATAAAGTGTTAAATTTGTATTTTCAAGAAATTATTTTTGTTTCTATAAATTATAAATTAACTCATCATGTTTAAAAAAATTCTAAAAATAGTTGGTATTCTGTT
>JAYWEG010000209.1:0-8934 GCA_043779445.1 Bacteroidota bacterium | reverse complement strand
TATTTATAAAAAAGAAATAGAAGATGACAATTCAAGCTTCTTTGATATCAATAAATTATCACAACAAATTATAAACGAGTGCTATCAAATTAATGGTGATCGCTGGCAAACTTTTCAAGACGGAAGAAATTTTGGAAATAGTACAAGTTTAATTATGAGAATTAATAATACCATAAACGATAATGACTTCAAAAGAATGTTTGGATTTAATTCCACTGCTGAAGAAGAAGATATAATTGAAGTGATAGAAAAATTTATTAATGATAACACAAAAAATATCTTACGTATCGGATTTGAAAAAGTACCTTTTAATTTTCAATCTCGCGAAATACTAGCTAATGCAATTGGAAAATATTTATTAAACCAATCAAGGAATGAAATTTTCAAGAAAAAACCTTTAGTATTATTTGTAGATGAAGCTCATCAATTTTTAAATAAAAAAGTGAAAGATGAATATTTCGAAGCAACTGAATTAAATTCTTTTGACAGTATTGCTAAAGAGTGCCGAAAGTATGGCTTATTTCTTTGTATTGCTACTCAAATGCCACGAGATATTCCGAATGGAACATTAAGTCAAATAGGCACTTTTATCACACATCGATTAATCAACCATCAAGATAAAGAAGCAATTGCAAATGCTTGTTCCTCTGCAAATAGAGATACTCTTGCTTTCTTACCTGTTTTAGGTTCTGGAGAAGCAATTTTAATGGGTGTTGATTTTCCTATGCCTGTTATGTTGAAAGTAGAAAGACCAAAAATACCACCAAATTCAGATACACCGTTATTCTAATTTAAAAAACATCAAGTTTTATACTATTTGTAAAATACTATATTTGTAAATAATTAAATTGCTAATGCATATTCTCCGTCAACAAATTCAAGAAATAACGCCACTTTCCGATTCGGAATTCGAGTATATTTTGACGCACTTTTCAATAAAAAAAGTAAAAAAACATCAGTTTTTGATTCAACAAAACGAAATGGTTCTAAATGATTATTTTGTGTTGAGTGGATTCTTGAAATCGTATTATCTCAATCCAGACGGCAAAGAATACATCATGCAATTTGCTACACAAAATTGGTGGATTACCGATTATAATTCCTATTTTAATCAAATTCCTGCAACTATAAATGTGGATTGTTTTGAAGACGCTGAAGTTTTGTGTTTATCGTTGATTAATCGCGAGAAATTATGCTCTGAAATGCACAAAATGGAGCATTTTTTCAGAAAAAAATCTAACGCCGGTTATGTTGCTTTGCAACAACGATTGTTGACTTTATTAAACAACAATCCTCAAGAACGCTACGAAAAATTGGTCAAACAATACCCGGTTTTGATTCAGAAAGTACCAAAAGCATTGATTGCATCTTATTTAGGAGTTTCTAGAGAAACGTTGAGTAGATTTAGTTCTAAAAAGTGATTTTTCTTGCCACAGGTTAAAAGATTTTCACAGATTAAACTCAATAAATCTGTGAAAATCTTTTTAACCTTTGGCAAATCTTTAATATTTAATTTGTGATTTTCATCACACCTCAAATCATTATTTCGTTATAAATTTGTACTTCAAATTAAACTAAAAAATCATGCAAAATCTATTTAAAATTTTATTCGTTTTGACGTTCGCTTTCTCAGCAAATGCTCAAAACATTGCTTTCAATTCTAATGAGTTATATCCTGAAGGTATTGCTTACAGCCAAAAACAAGATGTGTTTTTTGTGAGTTCACTACATTTTGGAAAAATTGGTAAAGTAACTCGAAAAGGTGTTTATTCCGAATTTATTACCGATAATGATTTAGTAAGCACCATCGGAATTCATGCCAATGAAAAAGCCAATTTATTATATGTTTGCGTATCAGATCCTGGTGTTTCTGTAACCACAAATGCTGCTACCCAAATGAAACTCGCCAAACTTATTGCTTATGATTTGACTACTGGTAAACGAAAATTTGTAGCTGATTTAGGGGCATTAAATAAAGATGGCGGCAATTTTGCAAATGATGTAGATTTCGATACTCAAGGAAATACTTATGTAACCAACAGTGCTTCTCCTATTATATATAAAGTTACGCCAAAAGGAATTGCTTCTGTTTTTGCTACTAATGATAACTGGAAAAAAGAAGGTTTCAATTTGAACGGAATCGTAGTGCATCCAAATGGATATTTAATTGTAGCACAATCAAACACTGGTGAGTTGTACAAAGTTTCTTTGAAAAATCCAAAAGAAATTACTAAAATTACCTCTGATATTATGCTTGGAGCAGATGGAATTTTTATGCACGAAAATAATGAATTGTTGGTGATATCTAATTCTAAAAAAGAGGTTTACGAACTTAATAGTACAGATAATTTTGTGTCTGCCAAAACCGCAAGAACTGCAACTACCGAAATGAATTTTCCGACAACTGGAATTGTTGTTAACAAAAAATATTATGTTTTGAATGCCAAATTAGATGAAATTTTTAATCCAAAAGCAACAAAAACCTCTAACTTTTTGATTCAAGAAATTAAGTTTTAATTTTTTTTAAAATTTATGACCGCTAATTCGCCTATTAATTAATTTGCAAATTAGCGGTTTTTAATTAACATACATTTAAAATTAATTGAAGATTATCTTCGTAAATTTAAATTTTAATACTTAAAATACAATCTGATGTTAAACTTCGAATTATACAATCCTACCAATTACGTTTTTGGTAAAGATCAAATATCTAAATTATCTAAACTAGTTCCTGCAGGAGCAAAGGTGTTATTGGCCTATGGCGGCGGAAGCATTTTCAAAAACGGAATTCATGAACAGGTTATAAAAAACTTAGAAGGTTTTGAAATCATCGAATTTGGTGGTATTGAACCCAATCCAAGATTTGAAACCTTGATGAAAGCCGTGGAAATTGTCAAGAAAGAAAAAATTACTTTTATTCTTGCAGTTGGCGGCGGAAGCGTGATTGATGGCGTAAAATTCATTTCTGGTGCGACACATTACGAAGGAAATCCTTTAGATATTCTAAAAAATAGGGTTTTATTTACCGATTTATCAAAAGTGATTCCGTTTGGCGTAGTCTTGACTTTACCAGCTACAGGTTCCGAAATGAATTCGGGATCCGTGGTAACGATTGAAGCCACAAAAGAAAAACTGGTTTTGGGCGGAAGTGCTTTGTTTCCAAAATTCTCTATTTGTGATCCTACAGTTATACAGTCTTTGCCTAAAAGACAAATTCAAAATGGTGTTGTAGATGCTTTTACTCATGTTATGGAGCAATATTTAACTTATCCACACGATGCTATTTTACAAGATCGTTTTGCCGAAAGTATTTTACAAACTTTGGTGGAAATTGGTCCGAGCGTAGTCGAAAACCCAAAAGATTATAAATTGGCATCAAATTTCATGTGGTGCGCAACCATGGCATTGAATGGTTTGATTCAAAAAGGAGTTCCTAGTGACTGGGCAACGCACATGATTGGTCACGAATTGACAGCTTTGTACGAAATTGATCATGCTCGAACTTTGGCAATTATTGCGCCAAATTTATACAAAGTGATGTTCGAAACTAAAAAACAAAAATTGGCACAATATGGCGAGCGGGTTTTTAATATTTCAGGAAATTCAATCGATGAAAATGCAAACCAAGCGATTGAAAAAACTATAGAATTTTTCGTAAAAATGGGAATGGAAACCAAAATATCTGAATTTACAAAAGATTTTCAAGAAACTGCCAATTTTATTGTAAAACGGTTCGAAGATAGAAAATGGGTTGCTCTTGGAGAAAAACAAAATATAACTCCAGAAAAAGTGAGAGAAATTGTTGAGATGAGTTACTGATTATGATTACATTATAATTTCAAAAGGCGTTCCCGAAATTTTCGATAACGCCTTTTTACTTAACCCAAAAACAAAACTTAACTAATTTTGAATTACATGAATAAAACTAACCAATATAACATTCATATTATGAAAAAACGCTTTAAAATGAATGTTATTGTATTGACAATCATAAATATAAGTTAAAAATATAAAATCAAAACGCGAACTTTAAATTAAAAAAGAATAAACTTTACACTATTTTAATTACATTTGAAATTATAAATTTTCAAAAAAATATTTGATTTTGAACTAGCTATAATTTAAAAAACACAAATTGCAACAATCAAGATTAAAGATGATAAAAAAACCAAAATTTGCAGTAATTGGTGGCGGTAGTTGGGCAACGGCAATTGCCAAAATGTTATGTGTGAATCTTCCAGAGATAGCTTGGTATATGCGAAATGAAGAGGCGATTGAACATATAAAAAAATACCATCATAACCCAAATTATTTGAGTGGCGTTGAATTCGATCTCAAAAAACTGAAGTTAACTAGCAATATCAACGAAGCGATTGCCTATGCTGATTATATTATATTTGCTGTTCCTTCTGCATTTGTTGGCAGTGAACTTAAAAAAATGACTGAAAGTCTTGAAGGGAAAGTCATTTTTTCTGCCATAAAAGGAATTGTTCCAGAAACTAGCCTAATTGTTGGAGAACATTTTAATAAAGTCTATGATATTCCGTTTGAAAATATTGGAGTCATAACAGGACCATGTCATGCAGAAGAAGTTGCACTTGAGCGATTATCTTATTTGACGATTGCTTGTGGCGATGCCGAAAAAGCCAAAATTGTTGCAAATTGCCTTTCGGGTGATTTTATTAAAGCTAAAATTACAGATGACATTATTGGAACCGAATATGCTGCAATGCTGAAAAACATTTATGCCATTGCTGCAGGAATTGCTCACGGAATTGGATATGGAGATAATTTTCAGTCAGTTTTAATGAGTAATGGTATTCGAGAAATGAAAAAATTTATCAGAAAAGTTCATAAAATGAAACGAAATATCAACGATTCAGCCTATTTGGGGGATTTATTGGTTACCGGATATTCGGTTTTTTCTCGGAATCGAATGTTTGGAAATATGATTGGTAAAGGCTATACTGTAAAATCTGCTCAAATGGAAATGAGTATGGTTGCAGAGGGTTATTATGCTACTAAAAGTGCTTGGGAATTGAACCAAGAATATGGAGCGAAAACCCCAATTATAGATGCAGTTTATGAAATTTTATACGAGGGGAAAAGTGCTAAAAAAATATTTGAAAAATTGACGAATAAATTAGATTAGTACCTACTCCAAAACCGATTCGAAATCAGTTTCAATAACAAAATTTTGAATTTTATTAAATAATAGAGTCATTTTGTCTGAAATTGTTAGAATGTCAGCATAATGAATTTCCATCATTTCGATATTTTTTGATTTTTTATATTCCCAAATAAAGTCACCATTTATGTGCATTTTTTTGAGCCTACTTTCCATGACTTGAAGTTCTTTGAACTGTCCAAATTTTTCTTTAATATCTGGATAATAAAACTTCCCAAGTTCACTATCTACATGAGAAGAAAGATAAAGCCTATCTAAATCGATTTTATCATCAATATACAATCTAACATTTGCAACCCATTCGAGATGTTTGACTTTTAATACATCGATTTTTAATCCTACCATTTTTCTAAAATTAATTGAATTATTGTGTTGTCAAAAATACTATTTACTGTAAAAATACATAAAAAAACAAAACCTCTTTTAAAAAATTTAAAAGAGGTTTTGGAAGTAATTAAAAGAAACTAAAAACCATAGTTTATTCCAAGTCCAAAAACTTCACGAACTTGGACTGCGGTTACAGTATTGTCATCATAAATAGTTTGAAAAGACAAATTTGCAGAAATATATTTGTTAACTTTCATAACTAAATTCATTTGATAATCTACATCTACATTCTGTGGTTTGTCTAAATAATTAGAATAAAGATTCAAGATATTTTCCATTGAAATATTTTCCATCAAGTTCAATTTGTAGTAACCTGCAAAACTTGCTCCAAATTCTAAACGTCTATCTTTTCCTTGTTCAACACCAAATGCTGGTCCAAATTTAGTAAATTGTTTGTTTACAAAAATCATTCTCACAGATGCTGGAGTGATATTAAATTTTAAATTATCGCTTTTTTTCCAAAGCATACCAGGTCCAAATTGCAAGTAGGCTGGTGATAAAAAATGTGAAGTTTTTATATCGGCAGCATTAAAACCAGAGTCAAATTGAGTTCTGAAATTTAAAAAGGCAGAATAATACCAATATCCACCTGCTTTTTTTCCTCCAATTGAGGTAACTTCCAATCGGTCGTCCGATTTTACCGCGTTTGGTGCGCCTTTAATTTGAGTCAAACCGTAAGCTCCAAAAACTTTGTTGTCCCAAACGTAAGAATCTTTTTTGTAGTTGAAGTTGTAATTGATCGTAAGGTTTCCTGCATAGCTAGAAATTCCTCCACCAGACCATTCGTTGTTGAAAGCAGATTGATTGAACAAAAAAGAAATTGTTCCTGCTTTTTTCCATCCATTTGCTGTTTCATCTTTTAATCTGTCCGCTGCTTTTGCGGTTCGTTCTATAATTTCTTTATCTGTTTCTTGCGCTCTAACGGCAGAAAACGTAGATAATAGAATGAATACCAATGATAATTTTTTCATTATAAATGTTTTTATGTTCTTTGCAAACTTAACATTTATAACGAATTTAACAAAATTTTTTATTTCACAACTACCTAAATTATCCTTTTTTTCTTTTAAATAGTGGAACAGCAGAACAAGCTTCGCCATACATAATACTTATGGCTTGAGGTTGTAAATGTTGAACTGCCAAAACATAGGCACTTTCTGGAACTGGTTTTTTTGAGCAACCTTTTAAAATTAAAGGCTTATTTTTATAGATAGAATAGTCTAAAGTTGGTAAAATTTCTTGATATAGTGCAGTTTCAAGATTATTTAAATTTCCTGAGACTACTTTTTTTGCATAGGGAGCCACATTTATAGTTACTAAAATCGATGCCCAAGCAGGAATTACGGCATCTGTCGAACAATTTATTGCAACATATTGATCTTGATATTGTGTCCAATCGTGGTTTTTGAGTTGCTCTCTAAAATCTTTTTCTCGTAACAAGAAACCATCAAAAAGCCATTGTGAAATGTCGATTTGAGTACGAATTCCAGATACATAATAATCTTCGAGATCAAATACTTCGAGTTTACTGTTGGCAACTTTATTTATTATTTCCATGTTAATTAGTATTCAGTCGCAGTGTTCAGTCGCAGTTTTTAATGAATAATATTACTAAAAACTACTGCTGAAAACGGAATACTTTCTTAAAGCATTCCAAGTTCTAATTTTGCCTCCTCACTCATCAAATCTTTGCTCCACGGTGGATCAAAAGTAATTTCGACTTCACAAGATTTAACTTCGGCAATGGTCTTGACTTTGTCTTCGACTTCACGAGGCAAACTTTCGGCAACCGGACAATTTGGCGAGGTCAACGTCATCAGTATTTTCACATCGTTTTCTTCATTAATCATCACGTCGTAGATCAATCCGAGTTCGTAAATATCAACTGGAATCTCTGGATCATAAATGCCCTTTAGTTTTTTAACGACGTTGTCACCCAAATTTATTTCGTCTTTATATTCTTCCATTTTAATCTAATTTTGTGAATTGAATGCAAAAGCATACATTTTTATTTGTTTTATCATGGATACCAATCCATTGGCTCGTGTTGCTGACAAATGTTCTTTGAGTCCAATTTCATCTATAAAATCCATTTTAGCATCGAGAATGTCGCTTGCTTTTTGATTTGAAAAAGTTCGGATTAAAATAGCTATAATTCCTTTGGTTAAAATAGCATCGCTATCTGCAGTAAAAATAATTTTATCATCTTTTTGTTCACCTTGCAGCCAAACTTTGGATTGACAACCCTTGATAATATTGCTTTCGGTTTTGAATTCGTCTTTTATAATCGGAAGATTTTTTCCGAGTTCAATAATATATTCATAACGTTCCATCCAATCATCAAATAACGAAAATTCATCAACGATTTCGGCTTGTATTTCTTTAATTTGCATTATAATTATTTAATTTCTTTGTAATTAGTATTTCCTAATTCAACGACTTTATTCACAAACTTGGCAATTTCAACCGGTGGCGTCCCAGCATCAAAATTACCACAAGAATAATTTTTTTCTTTATGAATTATTGTAAAACTTCCGATTGGAGCACCATCGTAAAATCTTTTTTCAGTCGCACCTTTGTAAATAGCCATTTCATCGAGTTTGATTTTTTGGAATTCCGCAACTAAAAATTTCCAATCATTATCGGAAAGTTTTGTTGCTGTTGGCATATTTTTTGCATCTTTGTTTTTAGAAACCGAAATAGTTTGGTCTATAATTACAATTTTTTGATAAAAGCCTCTTGTGTTTGCAGTATATTCTATTACAGTTTTTTTTAAATCTTGTTGATCTTCAGAATCGCATCCTTTTCCCAGAAAAAGAGATAAAAATAGTATGGTTAATAGTTTCATTTATTTAATTTTAATTTTTTCTTAAATTCTTATGAAAGCATCATTTTTGCTTTTTTAATTGCTTCTACAAATATATCAATTTCTTCTTTGGTATTATAAAAAGCAAAACTTGCTCGAATTGTACCTGGAATTTCGAAAAAATCCATAATGGGTTGCGCACAATGATGTCCTGTTCGAACTGCAATTCCAAGCTTATCTACAATCGTTCCAATATCATAGGGGTGAATCCCGTCTATATTAAACGAAATTACAGATGTTTTTTCTTTGGCTTCACCATATATTTTTAATCCTTCGATTTCTAACAGTTTTTTGGTTCCATACAACAACAATTCATGTTCGTGTTTCGTAATTTCGTCAAAACCAATAGAATTCATATAATCAACGGCGGTTCCCAGCACAATTCCGTCGGCAATATTTGGTGTTCCAGCTTCGAATTTATGAGGCAAAGCAGCATAAGTTGTTTTTTCGAAAGTCACTTCTTTGATCATTTCGCCTCCGCCCATGTATGGAG
>JAYWEG010000208.1:0-3627 GCA_043779445.1 Bacteroidota bacterium | reverse complement strand
TTTATTATTAGTTATTTAAACTTATTAATTAAATAAAATTTACAATTTTTGATGTTTTAGTATTGTGAATTTGGATTTGTAAACTTAATTATTTACATTTGTAATCAGATTAATTTTTAAAATAATTTACAATGGTAAACATAGATGATTTCATCAAAAGACTAGAAATTATACTCGAGTTTTACTCCCTTTCGGCTTCTGGATTCGCAGATAAAATTGGTGTGCAACGATCTAGTTTGTCTCATCTACTTTCTGGTAGAAACAAACCAAGTTTGGATTTCATTCTAAAAATTATTGAAATTTTTCCAGAAGTAGATTTGTATTGGATTTTAAATGGAAAAGGAAATTTTCCGAAATCGGATAAATTCCTTAATTCTGAATCAGAAAAAAAAACGGTTTCTCCAACTCCAATTTTTGAAACTAAAATTAATGAAGGTTTATTTTCTGAAATTGATAAACCTCTTTCAGAAAACTCTACTTACAAAAATGAAAGCATAATTTCTGAAAATTATAAAATTCCAAAAAACGAAAATGTGGAACGAATTGTGATTTTTTATAAAGATGGTACTTTTTCGGAATATTCACCAAGATAAAAATTATATTATAAAAAATAGCGAATTACTAGTGTGTATATAAAAATGCTGTATTTGAAAAAAATAAAATAAAATTTTTAAATACAGTATTCTCGTCGAGTTAAAAAAAACTTATTTTTTTACTTCGAAACCTTTTTCAGGAAATTTACCTTTGACTCCAAGAAAATGATTTTCTAGAATTTTTAGATCATGTTCGAAATTACTAGTTGGGAAAATGGATTTTCCAAATTGAATCGATTTATTTGCATAATTAAATGCTACTGGAATTATTGGCACATTTGCTTTTAGAGCAATATAGTAAAATCCAGATTTTAGTTCGGTTACTTTTTTGCGTGTACCCTCGGGCGAAATGCCTAACTTGAAAATTTCTTTTCTTTCAAAAATTTTGGCAATAGCGTCGACTTTGTTCAATCCTCCAATTCTATCCAACGGTTCGCCTCCCATGTATCTGAAATAGAAACCAAAAACAGAATCAAACAATTCTTTTTTTGCTACAAAGTTTATATCAATCCCTAGAATTCCACGAGTAAAAACTCCCAAGTAGAAATCGTGCCAACTCGTGTGAGGCATAACCATAAAAACACATTTTTTTATTTCTGAATCAACTGAGCCTTCGATTTTCCAGCGCATCAATTTAAAAAATATAAACTTATAAAAACTTTTTTTCATTTTGTTTATTTGATACAAATCTAATTATATTCTTTATTTTTGGTGAAAATACTCTCAAAATGTTTCGAAAATTTTTAAGTTATTTTATCCCTGTAAATATTTTGAATCAAAAGTCTTTAATTAATAAATCCATTGAAGTGACTTGGAATAATGGGCAATTGGTACTTGATACCAAAAATACTAATTATTCTTACGGAAGTTTGCAACGAATTCTAAAAATAGGTTTGCAAGAAATTGGATTCAATAATATTCGTGAATTTGAGAACATTTTAATTCTTGGAGTTGCAGGAGGAAGTGTTATCAAAACATTGATAAACGACATTCATTATAAAGGAAAAATTACTGGTGTTGAAATTGATTCAAAAATTATAGGAATTGCAAACAAATATTTCAATTTAGATAAAATAAAAAACCTAGAAATTATTATTGAAGATGCTTCTGTTTTCGTAAAAAATTCAACTCAACAATTTGATTTAATTGTTATAGATATTTTTCAGGATAACTTTATGCCATTTTTTCTTTTTGATGAAGATTTTGCAATTTCAACTACAAAAATTCTATCTAAAAATGGATTTATTATTTTTAATACTATGGTTACAAAAAAAAGTGAAGAAGAACGAAATTTAGAATATATTTCTTTTTTTGATGATAATTTATTTGAAATATCAAAAATATCTAAACTCGAAAAATTTAATGAATTAATAATTATAAAGAAATTATGACAGCATTTTCCTAGCTTTCTCCAAATCCTCTAAAGTATCAATACCAATCCCAATATGATTGGTTTCAACCATTTTGATGCGTTTTCCGAATTCTAAATATCGAAGTTGTTCCAATTTTTCGGATGCTTCTAATGATTTCATTGGTAAAGAATAAAAATCTAATAGCGCCTGTTTCCTAAAAGCATAAATTCCAATGTGTTGCATGTACCGAACGCCTACATTTAGATCTCTCGGAAACGGAATCACAGATCGTGAAAAATACAAAGCAAACCCAAATTGATCTGTAACGACTTTTACGTTATTTGAATTATTTATGTCTCCTAAATCTTTTATTTCTCGCATTAATGACGCTAAATCTATTTTTTTATCAATATCATTTTCAAAAACCGAAAGCACTTGTCTCAAAGGTTTTTCCTCTGTAAAAGGTTCATCACCTTGAACATTAACCACAATATCGCAATCAATATTTTCGATGGCTTCAGCAATTCGATCACTTCCAGATTCGTGTTCTTTGATTGACATAATGGCTTTTCCATTATTACTAACTATTTCATTATAAATAATTTCACTATCGGTAACGACAAAAACATCATCAAACAAATTTGTAGCAACCGTAGCTTGATAGGTTCTGAGAATTACTGATTTTCCTCCCAAATCTTGCATTAATTTGGCAGGAAATCGAGTTGAAGCGTAACGTGCGGGAATGACTGCTATTGTTTTCAATAAATTATGAGTTGTAGGTTATGAGCTGTAAGTTTGGGGCACTATGTTTTACATTAAAAATATAATATTGACACCTTACCAAAAAATCTATAATTAATAATCAAAATTTATCATCCAATTTATTCCAAATTTATCTGTAAACATACAAAAATAGGCATTCCAAAATGTTTTTTGAATTGGCATTTTTACGATTCCACCATTGGATAATCCGTTGAATAATATATCGGCTTCTTCTTCGCTTTCTGTATTTATTGATATTGAAATATTTTCTCCAAATTTCACGTCACCAGAAGCAGAATTACTGTCGCTTCCCATTAAAACCGTATCTTTTCCAATCGGTAAAGTAACGTGCATAACACGATTTTTATCTTCATCAGAAAGTTTTGGTTCGGCATCTGGAGCCATATCGCCGAATTTTCCCATATATGGAATTTTTGTTCCAAATACTGATTCGTAGAATAAAAAAGCGGCTTCACAATCGCCGTTGAATACTAAATAAGGGTTTACTGTTGCCATTGTATTGTCGTGTTTTTAAAATTTTTATTTTATTATCAAAATTAGCAAGCCTGTTAGAATAAAACCAGCTCCAAGTCCAATTTTCCAGGTAAATCCTTCATTTAATATTAAGAAAGACAATAAAAGTGTAATAATTATGCTTCCCTTGTCGATAAGTGCAACTTGCGAAACGTTGCCTATTTTAATGGCTTTGTAATAAAATATCCAAGAAAGTGATGTTGTTACTCCCGAAATTGCTAAAAATATAATATCAGATTTTGTTAAATTCTTGAAATCTCTTGTTGATTGAAATGCCAAAACGTTTGCCCAAACCAATACAAAAACCACAATAGTTCTCACAGCCAATCCAGTATCTGAACTAACATTTTTTAGTCCCATTTTAGCAATTACAGAAGTTAATCCCG
>JAYWEG010000207.1:0-8983 GCA_043779445.1 Bacteroidota bacterium | reverse complement strand
TATATGTTAAAGGACCTGGAAACGGACGTGAGTCTGCCATAAGATCTTTGCATAATAGTGGAATTGAAGTAACAGAAATCATTGACGTTACTCCAATGCCCCACAATGGATGTAGACCTCCAAAAAGAAGAAGAGTTTAATAATTTTCAATAAGTATAACCAAGATAGAAATACGATTATCGAAGGATTTGACCTGAATTCATAATCTCTATCTCAAACAATTTAAAATGGCAAGATATACTGGTCCAAGTACAAGAATCGCACGTAAATTCGGCGAAGCAATTTTCGGAGATGACAAATCTTTTGAAAAAAGAAATTATCCACCCGGACAACATGGGATGGCTAAAAAAAGAGGAAAAAAATCTGAATACGCAATCCAATTAATGGAAAAGCAAAAAGCTAAATATTCTTATGGAATTTTAGAAAAACAATTCAGAAACTTATTCAAAAAAGCAGCTGCTTCTAAAGGGGTAACTGGTGAAATTTTATTACAACTTTGTGAAGCTCGTCTAGACAATGTAGTATTTAGAATGGGAATCGCTCCATCAAGAAGAGGTGCTCGTCAATTGGTTTCCCACAGACACATTACAGTAAATGGAGAAGTAGTAAATATTGCTTCTTACCATTTAAAACCAAATGATGTTGTTGCAGTTCGTGAAAAATCTAAATCTTTAGAGTCAATCGAACGTTCTTTATCTAATTCTTCTCATGTATATGAGTGGATTACTTGGAATAATGATACCAAACAAGGAACTTTCGTTACTGTTCCTGCTAGACTTCAAATTCCAGAAAATATCAAAGAGCAACTAATCGTCGAATTGTACAACAAATAATAATTGACTTAGTCTAAATTATGGCAATATTTAATTTTCAGAAACCCGATAAGGTTATCATGATCGATTCTAACGATTTTGAAGGCAAATTTGAATTCAGACCTTTAGAACCTGGTTACGGATTGACAGTTGGTAATGCACTTAGAAGAGTAATGCTTTCTGCTTTAGAAGGTTTTGCAATTACTTCTGTTCGCATTGAAGGTGTAGATCACGAATTTTCAACTATCTCAGGAATTGTTGAAGACGTTACCGAAATTATTCTAAATCTAAAACAAGTACGTTTCAAACGTCAAATCGAAGATGTAGATAATGAATCAGTAACAATTTCAATAACTGGCAAAGACCAACTTCTTGCAGGTGATTTTCAAAAATTCATTTCTGGCTTTCAAGTTCTTAATCCAGAATTAGTAATTTGTAACCTCGACAGCAAAATCAAACTTAATTTCGAATTAACTATCGAAAAAGGGAGAGGATACGTTCCTGCTGAAGATAATAAAAAACAAAATGCAGCAATTGGTACTATTTTTACAGATTCAATTTTTACCCCAGTAAAAAATGTAAAATATGCTATTGAAAATTTCCGTGTGGAGCAAAAAACAGACTACGAAAAATTAGTTTTTGAAATAAAAACTGATGGATCAATAAACCCAAAAGATGCCCTAACAGAAGCTGCTAAAGTTTTAATACATCATTTCATGCTTTTCTCTGACGAAAGAATTACTCTCGAAGCAGACGAAATAGCTCAAACAGAAACTTATGACGAAGAATCACTTCACATGAGACAGTTACTAAAAACAAAACTTGTTGACATGGATTTATCTGTGAGAGCATTAAATTGTTTGAAAGCAGCAGAAGTTGATACTCTTGGAGATCTAGTATCTTTCAATAAAAACGACTTGATGAAATTCCGTAACTTCGGTAAAAAATCTTTAACAGAACTAGATGAACTAGTTGCTATTAAAAATTTAAACTTCGGAATGGATTTAGCAAAATACAAATTAGATAAAGAATAAATTACTTCATATTTTGCTCTCCAAAGCGGATCGAAGCAAGATGAAGTTAAAAAAAATACGTCATGAGACACGGAAAAAAATTCAATCACCTTAGCAGACAAACTGGTCACAGAAAAGCCATGTTAGCAAATATGGCTTGTTCTCTAATAGAGCACAAACGTATCAACACAACTGTTGCAAAAGCAAAAGCGCTTAAACAATTCGTTGAGCCATTAATTACAAAATCAAAATCAGATACCACTCACAACCGTCGTATTTGTTTTTCATACTTAAGAAGCAAATATGCCGTAACTGACTTGTTTAGAGACGTAGCAGAAAAAGTAGGAGATCGTCCAGGAGGATACACTCGTATCATTAAAGTTGGAAATCGTTTAGGAGATAATGCTGATATGGCAATGATCGAATTAGTTGATTTTAATGAACTTTATAACGGAGGTAAAAAAGAAGAGAAAAAAGCAAAAAGCCGTCGTGGTTCAAAAGCAAAAAAAGTTGAATCAGCAGATGCTCCAACCGAACCTTCTTCTGAACAATCTACAGAAACAGCCGAATAATGATATTTATCATACTATAAATCAAAAGGGTAAACTAGCAATAGTTTATCTTTTTTTTTTGAAGCCAATCCTGCTTTCCGCTAAAAGATTTTTCAAAGAATTATTTTTTTCTGATGCAAAAAACGAACTTTCTTTGGTCGTTGTTTTTCACAAAGAAAAAATAAAATTCTTTTTCAAAATGCTTTTCGCTCCCATCAGGGCTAAAATGCGAAAGATTAGTGTTGGTAATCTTTTAAAAAACATTGCGAAATTTTTATGTTCTTTAATCAAAATAAAATAATTATTTTTGCAACACAACATAACTACAATGAACTACACAACCAAACAAAGCGCCATTCTTTTATTATCCGACGGAACTATTTTTCACGGAAAATCCATCGGTATATCAGGAACAACATTCGGCGAAGTCTGCTTCAATACAGGAATGACAGGTTACCAAGAAATTTTTACCGATCCGTCGTATTTTGGACAAATCATGGTAGCCACAAATCCACACATTGGGAATTATGGCGTCAACAAAAACGAATCTGAATCCGATTCCATAAAAATATCAGGATTGGTTTGCAAAAATTTCAGTTTTAATTATTCAAGAACCGATTCCGAAAGTAGTTTGTTTGAGTATTTTAAAAAACAAAACCTAATCTGCATCTCAGATGTCGATACTCGAGCGTTAGTTTCTTATATTCGTGATAACGGAGCCATGAATGCCGTAATTTGCACAGACGGAACTTCAATCGAAGATTTAAAAATCGCTTTAGCCAATGTACCAGACATGAACGGTTTAGAATTGGCTTCAAAAGTTTCAACTAAACAACCTTATTTTTATGGTAACGAAACGGCTAAATATAAAATTTCAGCACTCGATCTTGGAATTAAAACCAACATTCTTCGAAATCTAGCCAAAAGAGATTGCTACATCAAAGTTTTTCCATACGATACAAGTTACAAAGATTTATCAGAATTTAATCCCGACGGATATTTTCTTTCAAATGGCCCAGGTGATCCTGATCCTTTATTCTCTGCGATCGAAGTAGCAAAAAATATCATCCAAAACAACGAACCACTTTTCGGAATTTGCTTAGGTCACCAAATTATTGCATTGGCAAATGGAATTTCCACATACAAAATGTTCAATGGTCATCGAGGCATAAATCATCCAGTAATGAATATTCTAACAGGAAAAGGCGAAATAACTTCCCAGAATCATGGTTTTGCTGTAAATAGAGAAGAATTAGAAAAAAATTCTGATATGGAAATAACTCATTTTCATATCAATGATAATACGGTTGCTGGTATGAAAATGAAATACAAAAACTGTTTTTCTGTTCAATATCATCCTGAGGCAAGCCCTGGACCACATGACTCGAGTTATTTATTTGATGAGTTTGTAGACAATATAAAACTATCGAGTAACTAAAACGATATCGTTAATAATATTAAACGTTTGTTCATTATCAATATTAAAACTTTAAATATATTTGTGTTTATATCAATTCTAAAAATCTAATATTCTAAAAACCTATTTAATGAGCATAATCATCAAAATTCACGCAAGACAAATTTTTGATTCCAGAGGAAATCCAACCATCGAGGTCGATGTAGTTACTGATAATGGCGTTTTGGGTCGTGCAGCAGTTCCTTCTGGAGCTTCAACTGGAGAACACGAAGCTATGGAATTACGCGATGGCGGAAAACCATACCTTGGAAAAGGAGTTCTAAAAGCGGTAGAAAATGTAAACACAAAAATTGCATCAGAATTACTAGGGATTTCAATTTTTGAACAAAATCTAATCGATCAAACCATGATCGATTTAGATGGAACTCCAAATAAATCTAACCTTGGTGCAAACGCAATTCTTGGCGTTTCGTTGGCTGCTGCAAAAGCCGCTGCAAACGAATTAGGTTTGCCATTATATCGTTATATCGGAGGCGTTTCTGCCAATACTTTACCAGTTCCAATGATGAACATCATCAATGGTGGTTCACATTCTGATGCGCCTATTGCGTTTCAAGAATTCATGATTATGCCGGTAAAAGCACAATCTTTTACTCACGCCATGCAAATTGGAACCGAGATTTTTCATAACCTGAAAAAAGTATTACACGATCGCGGATTATCAACAGCAGTGGGAGACGAAGGTGGATTTGCACCAAATTTGGTTGGCGGAACCGAAGATGCTTTAGATACCATCAAAAATGCAGTCGAAAATGCAGGATACAAATTCGGAGACGAAGTTATGGTAGCGTTAGATTGCGCAGCATCAGAATTCTATGTAGATGGCAAATACGATTATACAAAATTTGAAGGCGCAACAGGAAAAATAAGAACTTCCGAAGAACAAGCCGATTATTTAGCCGAATTAGCCTCAAAATATCCAATTATTTCTATCGAAGACGGAATGTATGAAGACGACTGGAAAGGTTGGAAATACCTCACCGAAAAAATTGGACACAAAACGCAACTCGTTGGAGATGATCTTTTTGTAACCAATGTAGAACGTTTGGGTCGAGGAATTTCAGAAGGAATTGCAAATTCTATCTTAGTAAAAGTTAATCAAATAGGCACATTAACCGAAACCATTGCAGCAGTAAACATGGCGCACAGAGCAGGTTATACCTCAGTAATGTCGCATCGTTCAGGCGAAACCGAAGATAACACCATTGCCGATTTAGCGGTGGCTTTAAACTGTGGTCAAATAAAAACAGGTTCTGCATCTCGTTCTGATCGTATGGCAAAATACAATCAGTTGCTTCGTATTGAAGAAGAATTGGCCGATACGGCTTACTTTCCTGCCATGAATGCTTTTAAAATAAAGTAGATTTATTTCTTTTTATATGTAATCCTTTTAGAGTTTTAACTCTGAAAGGATTATTTTTTTATAAAACAATTAACGAAATCGTTACCGCAAAAATTTTTAATTCAAAGGTTAATTTCCTATGTTTGTAAGATTATAGAATTATAAGATACAAAAGACAAACAGTATGTCAAAAATAGCAACATTAGAATACGACGGACAAAAATACGAATTGCCAACCATCACTGGAAGCGAAAACGAAACAGCCGTTGACATTAGCAAACTTCGTGACCAGTCAGGATTAATTACTATGGATCCAGGGTATAAAAATTCAGGCGTTTGCAAATCAGAAATTACTTTTCTGGACGGCGAATTAGGAATTCTTCGTTACCGTGGTTATTCAATCGAAGATCTTGCTGACAAAGCCGATTTTTTAGAAGTTTCTTACTTGGTTATTTTTGGTGAATTGCCAACAAAAACCCAATTATCAGATTTTGAAAACAATATTCGAAAATACACATTGGTAAACGAAGAAATGAAAAACATCATTGATGGTTTTCCAAAAACTGCCCATCCAATGGGGGTTTTGTCCGCGTTAACAAGTGCGCTGACAGCCTTTAACCCAAAAACTGTTAATGTTGAAAACGAAAAAGAAATGTACGAGGCCATTTGCAAAACAATGGGTAAATTTCTTGTATTAGCTACTTGGACCTACAGGAAATCTATGGGTTTCCCATTAAATTATTACGACAATACAATAGGATATGTAGAAAATTTCATGCAATTAATGTTCAAATTGCCTACAGGACCTTATACTTCTAGTCCGGTTGTAGTGGCTGCTTTAGATAAATTGTTCATACTTCATGCCGATCACGAGCAAAATTGTTCTACATCGACTGTGAGAATGGTTGGATCGTCTCATGCGGGATTATTTGCTTCTATTTCTGCGGGAGTTTCTGCACTTTGGGGACCATTGCATGGAGGTGCAAACCAAGCCGTTCTAGAAATGTTAGAAAACATTCAAAAAGACGGTGGTGATGCCGAAAAATATTTAGCAAAAGCTAAAGACAAAAATGATGAATTCCGTTTAATGGGTTTCGGTCATAGAGTATATAAAAATTTCGATCCAAGAGCAAAAATCATAAAACAAGCTGCCGACGAAGTGTTATCAACGCTAGGAGTGAATGATCCAATTCTTCAAATTGCTAAAAAATTAGAAGAATCCGCTTTAGTAGATGAATATTTTGTTTCAAGAAAACTATATCCAAATGTCGATTTCTATTCAGGAATTATTTATAGAGCATTAGGGATTCCAACCGATATGTTTACTGTACTTTTCGCAATTGGTCGTTTGCCTGGTTGGATCGCCCAATGGAAAGAAATGCGCGAAAACAAAGAGCCGATTGGTCGACCAAGACAAGTGTATACGGGTTACCCATTACGGGATTTTAAAGCGGTTGATAAAAGATAAAAATTTATAATTCAAAAACTTCTCCTAATCGAGAAGTTTTTTACTTTTGTTTAATCGAAAGTCAAAAAACATTTTATGTTACAACTAAACGTTAAAAACGAAACATCAAGATTACAAACCGTAGTTTTAGGATCTGCAATACATAATGGACCAACTCCAAGCGTTGATGAAGCCTACGATCCAAAATCATTAGAATACATTTTGGCAGGAACCTATCCAATCGAAGGCGATATGGTGCTGGAAATGGAAGCCTTGAATAAAGTTTTTGAGAAATACAATGTTAAAGTTTTTCGTCCCGAAACGATAGAAAACTACAACCAAATTTTCGCTAGAGATATAGGTTTTGTAATTGATGATATTTTTATAAAAGCCAATATTCTTCCTGATCGCGAGCGCGAGCTCGATGCAATTCAATACATTATCGATCAAATAAATCCAGCAAAAGTCGTTCGTCCTCCAGAGGAAGTTCACATTGAAGGTGGTGATGTGATTTTGCACAATGATTATATTTTTATAGGAACATATAAAGGTTCAGACTATAAAGATTATATTACAGCAAGAACCAATATGGCTGGTGTCAATTATATAAAAAACTTATTTCCAAATAAAATCGTGAAAGAATTCGATTTAGTAAAATCTAAAATTGAAGCCAGAGACAATGCTTTGCATCTAGATTGTTGTTTTCAGCCAGTTGGAAAACACAAAGGAATAATTTATAAAAGTGGTTTTCGGGAAGAGTCGGATTATATGTTTTTGGTCAATCTTTTCGGAAAAGAAAACCTTTTTCATATTACTAGAGACGAAATGTACCACATGAATTCGAACTTTTTTTCGATAAATGATAATGTTGTAGTTTCCGAAAAAAACTTTACCAGATTGAACGATTGGCTTCGTGAAAATAATTTTATTGTTGAAGAAATTCCCTATGCCGAAATTGCAAAACAAGAAGGATTATTGCGATGTTCGACTTTACCACTAATTAGAGATTAATTTTTGTTTCTAACTTAAGGTTTGTTGAGAAACTTGAAACCTTAAACTTGAAACTCTTAAACAAAATAAAAGATGAATCAAACAACAAATTCCATACTCATGATTCGCCCTGTGGCGTTTAGAATGAATGAGCAAACAGCCGTGAACAATTATTATCAAAAAGTTTTAGATGGGCTTTCGCCAGAAACGGTCAATGCAAAAGCGCAAGAAGAATTTGATACTTTCGTGAATAAATTGCGAATGGTTGGAATCGATGTTACAGTTGTTGATGATACATTAGAGCCAAGTACGCCAGATTCAATTTTTCCGAATAACTGGATTTCTTTCCATGAAAATGGTGATGTAGTTTTGTATCCTATGTTTGCCGAAAATCGAAGATTAGAACGACGCGAAGATATTTTAGACATTCTTGAAGGAAAAGGTTTTGGCGTAAACGATGAAATTATGGATTATTCTTCTGCCGAAGAAGATAGTTTTTATCTCGAAGGAACAGGGAGTATTGTTCTAGATCGCGAAAACGGAAAAGCCTATTGTGCACTTTCACCCCGTGCAGACGAAGAATTATTTATCGAATTCTGCGAGGATTTTGACATGAGTCCAATAATTTTCGAAGCCTTTCAAACGGTAAATGGCGAACGTAAACTTATTTATCATACTAATGTAATGATGTGTATTGCAGATACTTTTGCCGTAATTTGTGCCGATTGTATTGATGATAAAAAAGAGCGTAAAATGGTTTTAGATAGTTTGAAGTCTGACGGAAAAGAAATTATTTTAATCACCGAAGATCAAATGAGTAATTTTGCAGGAAATATGCTCGAATTAGTTGGTTCTGATGAAAGACGTTATTTGATAATGAGTCATTCGGCTCACAAAAGTTTAAACAAAAAACAAATTGCACAACTAGAAGAACATATAACAATTCTAAGTTCAAGTTTAGATACTATAGAGGCATGTGGTGGTGGAAGTGCTCGTTGCATGATGGCAGAAATTTTCTTGCCAAGAAGTTAATATTATTTTATCCTAACAGGTTTTCAAAACCTGTTAGGTATTTTTTATTTCAACCAAATCATCGTCAAATAGGTATTTTGAACTGTTTTTTTAGTATTCCCAAATTGCTTTTCTTCTTGCAAAAGAGACACATTATGCATGACATTTTCGAGTTTAGTTTTTGTTTTTCCGTTTGTAATATTCAAATCATAACTAATAGTCCAAAATTTATTTCCGTCATGATCTTGAATATACGAACGCCCTTTATTTTCAGTTTGGAAACTTATTTTTGCTGCAGATTTCGAAACCATATTTAAAAAATCTGAAAGTGAGATCTCTT
>JAYWEG010000206.1:0-8992 GCA_043779445.1 Bacteroidota bacterium | reverse complement strand
TAAAAGGCTTTAAAATCTTTCAAAAAATAATAATTGGTAAATTGTTTTATTTTATTTTGTATCTTTGCACTCTCGAAATTGCGCCCTATTACTTTATGTATTATTGGTTTACAAAAAAATAATTGATTAAAACGTCAATATGAAAGTGAAAACAATCTTGGTCTCACAGCCAGAACCAAAAGTAGATAACTCACCTTACTTCGATCTTCAGCAGAAGCATAAAGTAAAAGTAGATTTTAGACCTTTTATTGATGTAGAAGGAGTAAACGCTAAAGATGGTCGACTACAAAAAATTGATTTAAATAATTTTTCAGCAGTAATTCTAACGAGTAAAAACGCCGTGGATCACTTTTTTAGAGTGGCAGACGAAATGCGATACAAAGTTCCCGAAGGATTAAAATATTTTTGTCAATCAGAAGCCATTGCGTTCTATTTGCAGAAATATGTGGTGTATCGAAAAAGAAAAATATACGTAGGGTCGAAAGATTTTGCTGACATGTCGTCGCTGCTGAAGAAATATAAAGAAGAAAAATTTTTGTTGCCAGCATCCGATCAATTAAATGCAGAAGCTCCAATTACTTTAAATAATCTAAATCTAAATTGGACTCAAGCGATTTTTTATAAAACAGTCATGAGTGATTTGTCAGATTTAGCAGATGTTTATTACGATATTTTAGCGTTTTTTAGCCCAACTGGAATTAAATCATTATTTAAAAACTTTCCAGATTTTGAGCAAAATGAAACACGAATTGCAGTTTTTGGAAGCACAACTCAAAAAGAAGCTTTAGAACATGGATTGCGTGTAGACATTTTGGCCCCAACTCCAGAAAGCCCTTCGATGACTATGGCTCTTGAAAAATATATTTCGAAAGCAAACAAATAAAAAGTTTTAAAATTACATATTCCCAAATCCAATAAGATTTGGGATTTTTTTTTGTAATTTTATACCGTTAAATTTTTTTAATGAAAATTATTTTTTTTGTAATATTTTTCTGTTCGACTTTGACTTTGTTTTCGCAAGAAAAACCAAATTTTGAGTTGCTCGATTCGCTATATCGCGAAGATCAATTCTATGCGACCATTTCGTATAACACCATCTCAAACAAACCAAATGGTTTGGATCAGAAAAAATTTACACCAAGTTTTTCATTCGGTTTTCTTAGAGATTTTCCGGTTAACAAAAGACGTACCTATGCTTTTGCTGTGGGATTAGGCTATTCGATTAACAATTATAATCAAAATTTATTGGTTACTTCTAATACAAATATTCAATCGTATAGCATTATTGAATCTAATATAGCTTACGATAAAAACAAGCTTATTTTGCATTATGTTGAGATTCCGATGGAGTTTCGATGGAGGAATTCAACCAAGGAAAGTCACAAGTTTTGGAGGGTTTATGCGGGTTTCAAATTGGGTTATTTGACCTACGATCGAGCAAAATATGTAGACAATACTGGAACTTTTGCTTTTGAAGGCAATTCGGATTTAAACAAATTACAATATGGAACCTATGTTTCTTTTGGATACAACACATGGAATTTTTATACCTATTATGGTTTGAATCCAATTTTCAAAACTGGAACATTGAATAATGAAAACATCAAAATTCAAACACTAAATTTTGGTTTAATGTTTTATATTTTATAACCAAATCCACCAAAAACCAATTTGCGGAAGTCCACCAATCAAAAAACCAATAATCAATTCTCTTGCCGAATGCGCTTTCATTTCTAATCTAGAAGAAGCCACAAAACCAGTAATGAGAATCAAAATACAAATTAAATTAATTTGATTTGTTTGATTGTGAATACTCATTCCTGTTATAAAAAACAACAAACTACTCATTCCTAGTAAATGTAAACTGGCTTTTATTTTGCAAAAAATCAAAAGCAAAGCAAAAATTGTGCTACAAAACCCTGCCATAAAAAAGAAATATAATTCTGGAACTCGGTCAATTGTTGCGCCTTTTTTTATGAGAACCAAGATTAAAATTGCCTGAAAAAACAACGGAAGTTTGCGTTGTGAGAGTTCCGAAACCATAATGGAATCTATCTTGCCAAGTGATCGCAACAAATAGAAAAAGGTTATTGGTATGCAAATGGTAATGATTAGCACCTGAATTAGGATAATATAGGTATCGAAATTAGAATAACTAAAATAACTATCGTTAAAATAGAAATAATAAATACTTGCGAAAGTCGGAATGAAAATCGGATGAAATAGATAGGAGAAAATAGGTAAAATCTTTTTCACAGGTTGGTTATTTGTTTTTAAACAAGATTTTCATGAATTGAAACTAATTAGTTTATGCGAATTTTTGTAATTTGAGTTAATGTTAAAATCTTATTCAGATTCTGTGATAATATTTTTTTTCTCAAAGGTCAAAACTAATGCTGGTAAAACTACCAAGTTTGCAAACATAGCAAAAAGCAAGGTTACAGAAATCAAACCTCCAAGAGCGACTGTTCCTCCAAAACTAGAAACAGTAAAAATTGCAAAGCCAAAAATCAAAACAATCGAGGTATAAAAAGTACTGATTCCTGTTTCTCGTAAGGAACTGAAAACTGCTTTTTTGATTTTACCGCCATTTTCATTGAGATCATAACGGTATTTTGCCATGAATTGAATGGCGTTATCTACAGAAATTCCAAATGCAATACTAAAAACTAAAATGGTTGATGGCTTTAGCGGTATTCCAAAATATCCCATTAATCCAGAGGTGATGCAAAGCGGCAAAATATTGGTAATGATGGAAACCATTATCATTTTTGCAGATCGAAACATATATGCCATGAGCAAAGCAATTACAAAAATCGCAAAAATCAAAGATTCAATAAGATTGTCAATCAAATAGGCAGTTCCTTTTTGAAAAACTAATGCTTTCCCAGTTAAAGTAACTTTATAACGGTCTTTTGGGAATAAATTATCAGTTTTTTGGCGAAGTTTGGATTCGATTTTTCCCATTTCTTCGGTTCCAATATCTTTCATAAAAGTAGTGATTCTGGCATATCGCCCTGTAGAATCGACATAACTTTTCATGAGATTATCTTTGTTGTTTTTAGTTGCATTTTTTGCATACGAGAGTATAAAAACTTGCTCTTGTGAGGTTGGTAATTGATAATATTCGGGATTTCCGTTGTAGTAGGCTTGCTTGGAATATTTCACTAAATTGACAATAGAAACAGGCTTTGATAATTCTGGAATTTGCGAAAGGGTTTCTTGCAATTCGTCCATTTTTTTCATGGTCGATAGTTTCATCACGCCTTTTTTGCGTTCGGTGTCAATCATAATTTCCAAGGGCATCACACCATTAAATTCTTTTTCGTAGAACAAAATATCTTTAAAAAACGAGGCGCTTTTCGGCATTTCACCAATTAAACTTCCTGAAACTTTCATTTGATAAACGCCAATAATACTGAAAACGAGCAATAATCCATAAATAGTATAAATAATAGTTCGTTTCGTTTTTACAACTCTTTCGACCCAATCCAACAGCGACGAAATATAGGTTTTACTCAAATGCTGCAAATGTTTTTCTTTTGGGATTGGTAAAAAACTATACACAATTGGCACGGTTAAAAGCGTCAAGAAATATACTGTCATTACGTTGATGGCAGTTACAAGTCCAAATTCAAAAAGCAAATCGTTGCCCGTTATCATAAATGTAGCGAATCCAACTGCGGTTGTCATGTTTGTCATGAGTGTGGAAACGCCAATTGTTGAAATGAGTCGTCGCAAAGCCAAAGCTTGATTTTGATGCAATTTGATTTCCTGTTGGTATTTATTAATCAAGAAAATGCAATTTGTGATACCAATCACAATGATCAAAGGCGGAATAATTGCGGTTAGAATTGTGATTCTATATTGAAACAAACCAAGTGTCCCAAAAGACCAAACAACTCCAAAAAGCAAAATACAAATCGAAATAAATGTGGCTCTAAAGGATTTAAAAAATAAGAAAAATATCAGTGATGTAATGAATAATGCTGCACCTATAAACAATCCAATTTCGCCTTTCATGTTTTCGGCATTAATGGTTCGAATATAAGGCATTCCAGATACTCGAAGATCAATTTTAGTTGTTTTTTCGAATTTTTCTATTTTTGGAATTAGGTTTTCGAGTATGAATTTTTTTCGGGCTTCGGTGTTAACAATACTTTTTTTCATGTAAACCGCAGAACGAATACTTCCTGTTTTTTTATTAAAAAGTAAACCTTCGTAAAAGGGTAAATTATTAAAGAGTTCGTTTTTAATTCCTTTTAAATATTCTGAATCACCCAATTTGGCTTGGTTTACTAATGGGACAAGTTCAAATTTTTCTTCATTTGTATTTTTTTCTAATTTTTTTAAGTCATTTATAGAAACAACCAAATCTATTTCTTTAGAACTTTTGAGGCCATTCATCAACTCATTCCACGCTGCAAAGGCTTTTGGAGTAAAAAAAGTTGCATCTTGAAAACCAATAACAATGAGGTTACCTTCTTCGCCAAATTTGCTCAAAAAATCGTCGTATTGTTGATTGACAATATGTTTTTTTGGTAATAAGTTTGCCTCGGTGTAGGTCATTGCAAGATTCTTGCATTGATACGAAAGAAAAATTGTAACTGTTACAACACAACCAATAATCAAAATTCTGTTTGTGAGTATAATTTGGGCAATTCGATCCCAAAAACCATTTGCTTGTTTCGTTTCCATTTGATAATTGCGTGGTGCAAATGTAATCAAATCGAATAAAAATCAGAAAATTTTAAAACCTAAAATCGTAACAACTTTTTTTGACATTTAAGTTTGTATTAAATTATATCAATTTAGTTTATTTTCAACAACTATTTTCTCATCTTTGTAATTCTTAAATAATTTTCTTGATACAAGATGGAATGAAAAGCATCAAAAATTCTTTATTTTATATTCTAATTACAGGTGGTTTTTCTGCAATTATTTATTTTATTTTACAAAAAGGAATTGATCTCGAAACCAAAAAGAGTGTACCAATTTCTGAAACAATAAATGACCACTGGAATGATTTTTTGGAATCAATGAATCAGAATTTGCATCATTCGTTAGCGTTGCTTTTAGCGCAAATTATTACAATAATTGTGGTTTCTCGTTTTTTTGGTTGGATTTTTAGGAAAATTGGTCAACCTTCAGTAATTGGAGAAATCATTGCAGGAATTGTTCTTGGGCCATCACTTTTGGGACTTTACTTTCCAGAATTTTCAATTGCATTATTTCCAAAAGAATCGCTGGGAAACCTCCAAATTTTGAGCCAACTAGGTTTGATACTTTTTATGTTTGTAATCGGAATGGAACTTGATCTAAAAGTTCTTAAAAACCGTGCTAACGAAGCAGTTGTGATTAGTCATGCAAGTATTGTTTTTCCGTTTGCTTTAGGAGTTGGTTTGTCCTACTATATCTACAAAGAATTCGCTCCAGAAAATATAAATTTTCTTTCGTTTGCCCTTTTTATTGGCATTTCAATGAGCATCACGGCTTTTCCTGTTTTAGCACGAATTGTTCAAGAAAGAGGCATTCATAAAACAAAAATTGGCGCCATTGTAATTACTTGTGCAGCAGCAGACGACATCACGGCATGGTGCTTGCTTGCGGCAGTTATTGCAATTGTGAAAGCGGGAAGTTTTTTGAGTTCACTATATATTATTGCAATGGCAGTTGTATACGTTTTAGTTATGTTCTACATGATTAAACCCTTTTTGAAACGAATTGGAGATTTGTATGGGTCAAAAAACAATTTAAGCAAACCTGTTGTAGCAATATTTTTCTTGACTTTGATTTTATCGTCATATTGTACCGAAGTTATTGGAATTCACGCTCTTTTTGGTGCTTTCATGACAGGCGTTATCATGCCAGAAATCTCAAAGTTTCGAAATGTTTTTATCGAAAAAGTCGAAGATGTATCTTTGATAATTTTACTTCCATTGTTTTTTGTATATACTGGACTAAGAACTGAAATCGGAATTATAAACGATCCCGAATTAATGAAAATCACAGGTTACATAATTCTTGTAGCCGTTTGTGGAAAATTCATTGGAAGTGCACTTGCAGCAAAATTTGTTGGTCAAAACTGGCGTGATAGTTTAATTATTGGTGCTTTGATGAATACTCGTGGATTGATGGAATTAGTGGTACTAAACATTGGTTTGGATCTTGGTGTAATTTCACCAAAAGTCTTCACAATGATGGTCATAATGGCTTTGGTAACTACGTTTATGACAGGACCAGCATTGGATTTAATTAATTTGATTTTTAGAATTAAAACTATAAAAGTTAATGAAGAAGAAGAAATCTCAAAATACAAAATACTCATTTCTTTTGGTAATCCTTTAAAATCTAAAGCATTATTGCGTATTGCAAATGGATTTGTTAGTAAGCAGTCAGAAAAATCCTCAATCACTGCTATGCACTTTACATTAAGTAGCGAAATACATACTAATAATATTGAGGATTACGAAAAAGAACGTTTTTTGCCCATTAATGAGGAATCTTTATATTTAAAACAGCCAATAAAAACTATTTTTAAAACTACAGTTGATATTGAATCAAGCATTGTTGAAATTGCAAATAATGACAATTATGATTTTTTGTTAGTTGGTCTTGGAAAATCGATTTATGAAGGAACTTTTTTGGGTAATATTCTCGGATTTACAACCAGAATTATCAATCCAGACCGATTGATTGATAAATTTACAGGAAAAGAAGGATTATTCGAAAACTCACCTTTTGATGAACGAACACGTCAACTGATTCTGAAATCGAAAGTTCCAATGGGAATTTTGGTTGATAAAAAGTTCCAGAATTTGAATAGAATATTTATTCCCGTTTTTAGCGCAGAAGATTCGTTTTTGATGGACTATATTCAGAAATTAATTTTCAATAACAATTCTTTTGCTACAATTTTAGATGTAAAAAATTTGGCGCAAAGCAATTTTGTGATTCAAAGTGCGATTGACTCGCTAGAGAAAAATTTCTCAGAAAACATTGAAATTTATGAAGAAAAAACGGTAAGAAAAGAATTTCTAGACAATCAAGATTTAATGATTATTAGTCTAGAAAGTTGGAAAAAACTAGTAGACTCACAAAGTGTATGGTTGAGTAATGTTCCATCTGTTTTGATTTTAAAACCATAAAAATCAGAAACCCAAATTAAGAATATAGCTGATTCTAAAAGCTACATTGTCTTCAAAATCAGGAAGTTTATTTGGGCCATATCTATAAAAACCACAAATTCCAATTCCTTTATAAATTTCATTTAACTCTACTCCAGATTCGAAATAGCCATTTTCAAGAGTTTTAATATTGAGTCCTAAATGTCGCTCTTTTTCCTGCAAACTGCCGAATCCAAATCTTGAAACTAACATAAATGAAGGACTAAATTTTTTAGAAATTTTAATTCTATTGAAACTGTGTTTTACCTGAAAAAAAGCAAATTTATTCGAAAAAAATTCATTGAAATACATAGTTTCAAAATCGTTATCGCCTTCAATAGTTGTCCTTTGAAGTAGTTTATCTTTGTTTAAACTGTTTGGTGAATTATTATATAAATGTGTTATGGGAACTTCTCCAAATGCATATCCAATCGACAATAAAAATTTGGTATTTTGCCCGTTCAAATATTTTTTTTCATAATCTACTTTCAAATTTATTTTTCCGAAATTAAAATCATTATTAAAAATTTTTGGTAATGATTTGAGTAATTGAATAGTAAATTTTGGAAATTTTGTGTCAATTTCTATTTTTCCTGATGGTGTTTGCATAAAACTACTATATGGGCTCCATTTTAGGGAAGCATTTGCCGTAGATAGATTAAATTTGCTGTAAAATGTATTGTTTAACTGATATAAATAATCAAATTTTGGGTCAATTACAGTATATGAAATATCCCAAATACTTTCGGTTTTTGGTATGAGTTTAGTTTCTACAAAAATTTTCCAGGTTTTATAATTATAAAAGGAACTGAAATTTAGTAAACTGGTATCAAATAGTTTAAACTGATTTTTATCAATTTCAAAAAGTGTACTTGCAATTTCTTGCACATCATTTGTGTACGAAAATCCTACCCAAGAATTTGAATTTTTTCCAACACGAGCAGAAAATCCCAAATTATATTTAAAAATCCCATCCTTTGTCCCATAAGCTGTGTAACTCTGAATTTTATATTTTTTCGAAAAACGTTCACCAGTCACTCCCGCTAAACAAAATCTAAAACCTTCGTAATTATTGTAATTAAATAGTTTACGAAGGTCTAAATCAATAAAAGAAATGGGTAAAAATCCTTTAATTATTTTTCTTCCGAGTACAATTCTGTTTTCTAGTTTGTTTTTTATTGAAATACTATCTAGTGATAAATAGGTTTTTTGACTTCGTGAATCCAAGCTATCTTTTCTATAAAATTCCCAGAAAGAATCGGGTTTGTCGATTGCTTCTTCGGAAATTTCAATTGCCATAAACGATTTCTTGATCTGTATAGGTATATTGTATTCGTAATCGAAATTTTTAGTCACGGAACTCAAATAAACGAAATCAGAAGCCTGTTTTTTTCGGGGTTTAAAATCTTTTTCTACATCACCATCAAATTTAATTGTTCCACCAAAAATTTTAATATCATCATCATTTTTGCCTTTAATGATTCTAAAAATAGTCGACGATGGAAACCATATATTTTCACTTTCGTTATACAAAAAATCATGAGTTCCAGAAATATCTAAAATTCCTTTGGTTCGCATGATTGCTTTTGCCACCGCAAAATTAGTTGCGTCAACATACAAAGCACCTTCTAGACCAAATTGTTTTCGGTTGTTTTTGAAATAAATAACAAACGTTTTTCTGTTGTCTATTGCAATTGTATCAAGAATTTTATACAAATAGTTTTGTGTGGCATTTTTCGAAATTGGGCTATCATATTTCGATTCAAAAAGTTCATATTCATTGTCATAGATTGAAAAAGATTGTAAATTAAAACCCAAAATTTCAT
>JAYWEG010000205.1:0-9033 GCA_043779445.1 Bacteroidota bacterium | reverse complement strand
AACCTATAAAACTAAAAACAGCATCAAAAACGTTTTTGATGCTGTTTAATTTATCTATTTTTGTCTAATAATCTGTATCGATTATTTAGGACTAGTCAAACCAACAAATAATTTCTTGTTCATTTGAAAATTATAGATTACATTTATTTCTTAAATATATTAAACTCAGAAAATGAAAAAGCTCTTTTCAATATCCATGCTAATTTTTGGATTGATAAACAATTCAAACGCTCAAACCAAAGACAATTCCATGTTAAAAACATCTAAAATACCATTCGTTTGGGAAGGAGCAAATCTTTATTTTATGATTATTGACCGTTTTAATAATGGTAATAAAACAAATGATGTAAACTTTGGCAGAACTCAAATTTGTGGAAAGGAACGCGGTTATCAAGGCGGAGATTTTCGTGGCATTATTCAAAAAATTGATGACGATTATTTTACGAAACTTGGTACAAATGTCATTTGGCTCACGCCAATTGTAGAACAAATTCATGGTGGATTAGATGAAAGTTGGGGGTTTACTTATGGTTTTCATGGATATTGGACTAAAGATTGGACCGCAATTGACCCAAATAACGGAACCAAAAAAGATTTAGCCGAATTAGTTGCAAAAGCCCATGCAAAAGGCATCAGGATTATGCTCGATGCTGTAATAAATCACACAGGTCCAGTTACCGAAATGGATCCTGTTTGGCCGTTGGATTGGGTAAGAACAGAGCCTGCTTGCGATTTTAAAAACAGAAAAGGAAACGTAGAATGTACTTTAGCAAAAAATCTTCCAGATATTAAAACCGAAAGTAATGCAAATGTAGAACTGCCAAAATTTTTAATCGAAAAATGGAAAAAAGAAGGTCGTTACGAAAACGAGATAGCTTCGCTTGATGAATTTTTCAAGCGAACTGGTTACCCAAAAGCGCCAAAATATTATATCATAAAATGGCTAACAGATTATATTACAGAATTCGGAATTGATGGATATCGTTGTGATACGGTCAAACATACCGAAGAAGATATTTGGATAGATTTTAAAACACAATGCGAATATGCATTTGCAATATGGAAGAAAAACAACCCATCAAGAGTCTTGGATAACAATCCGTTTTACACGATTTCGGAAGTTTATGGTTATGGAATAAACAATGAGAAACTATATGATTACGGAGACAAAAAAGTAAATTATTATGAACATGGCTTCGATGCGATGATTAATTTTAGTTTCCGTTGGGATGCCGATAAAAATTATGAAACTATTTTTTCTAACTATTCTAATACATTAAATGGAATCCTAAAAGGAAACTCGGTTTTAAATTATTTGTCATCACATGATGATGGAAATCCTTTTGATGGAAAACGTGTAAAAACAATTGAAGCAGGAACAAAATTGTTGCTTGCTCCAGGAATTTCACAAACATATTATGGAGATGAATCTGCAAGAAGTTTAGTTGTCGAGGGAACAACTGGAGATGCCACTTTGCGCTCTTTCATGAATTGGAATGACATAAAAACTAAATTAGAGAATCAAAAAGTACTTTTGCATTGGCAAAAAATAGGTCAATTTAGAAAAAATCATCCTGCAATTGGAGCTGGAATTCACAAACAAATTTCATCAGGGAAAAACTATATATTTAGTAGAGTATTTACAAAAGGAAAATTTAATGATGTTGTGGTAGTTGGATTAGATTTGCCAATTGGTAAAAAAGAAATTTTTGTCGATAATTTATTTGCAAATGGTACAAAGCTAAAAGATGCATATTCCGGAAAATTTGCACTCGTTAAAGATGGAAAAATTTATATAGATTCTAATTTTGATGTAGTGCTTTTAGAGAAATAATTTTTTTTTAAGTTTATGACGATCTTTTAATATGTTAAAAATAGGGCATCGTGGAGCCAAAGGTTACGTACCAGAAAACACCATAATTTCGTTTCAAAAAGCAATTGAATTGGGTTGTGATGGAATCGAATTAGACGTACATTCGAGTTTTGATGGCGAAATAATGGTTATTCACGATGAAAAAATTGATAGAACAACAAACGGAAGAGGTTTTGTAAATCAGATGAATTTATCAGAATTAAAAACTTTTAAAATTGATAATAAACACGAAATTCCAACTTTAGAAGAAGTTTTCGAATTAATAAATCATAATTTTTTCATCAATATTGAATTAAAAAGTTATGAAACTGTCGAAAAAGTTATTAAAATAGTTGAAAAATATATTTTAGAAAAAAGATTTAGTTATTCTAATTTCATTATTTCGAGTTTCGATTGGAATGCTCTGCAACAAGTTCGTTTTTTAAATAACGAAATTCAAATTGGAGTTTTGACAGCAACAGATTTGGATTTGGCATTTGCATTTGCGAAATTCATAAAAGCCAAAACAATCAATCCTTATTTTCATTTATTGAATGAAGAAAATGTTGCAAAAATTCAAGAAAAAGGATTTGAAATTCATACTTGGACCGTTAATGAAATCCAAGATATCGAAAAAATAAAAGCATTGAAAGTTGATGCAATAATTTCTGATTTTCCTGATAGGATTTAATAGTATCTTTGCATAAATTTTAAAATCTGACAAAGAATACATATTAATGAACCAAAATTTCGATATAATTATAGTTGGCGGTGGTGCAGCAGGATATTTTACAGCAATTAATATTGTCGAGAAAAATCCAAAATTTAAAGTTGCTATTTTAGAACGCGGAAAAGAAGTTTTGACTAAAGTTAGAATTTCGGGTGGCGGTCGTTGCAATGTTACGCACGCTCGTTTTGAACCCAACGAATTAGTGAAATTTTACCCTCGAGGTGAAAAAGAATTGCGTGGACCATTTCATCAATTTTGTTCGGGTGATACCATTGAATGGTTTCAAAAACATGGCGTAGAACTTAAAATAGAAGACGATGGACGCATGTTTCCAGTTTCAAATTCCTCGCAAACCATCATTGATTGTTTCATAAATGCAACTCAAAAACTCGGAATTCAAGTTTTGACAAGCCAAAGTGTACAATCAATTTTCAAAAAAGACAATCTTTGGAAAATCGAAACGCAATCTGAAAGTTATAATAGCGAAAAACTTATTTTGGCTACCGGAAGCAACCCAAAAATTTGGGAAATGTTACAAAATTTTGGTCACGCTATTGTTTCGCCAGTGCCATCGCTTTTTACATTTAACATAAAAGATGATAGAATTAATGAATTACCAGGCGTTTCGGCGCAAGTTTCAGTAACTGTTAAAAACACAAAATTATCGTCAAATGGACCATTGTTGATCACACATTGGGGAATGAGTGGGCCAGCAATATTGAAAATTTCGGCTTGGGGCGCAAGAATTTTATTCGATAAAAATTATCAGTTTACTATTTTCATCAATTGGCTGAATGATCTTGACGCCCAAGATTGCGAAAAAATACTCAAAAATTTAAAATTAGAAAATGCCAAAAAATCAGTTTCCAAAAAATCTCCATTTACTTTGAATAATCGTCTTTGGGAAAATTTGGTTTTAGCATCTGGAATTGAAAGCGAGACAAAATGGGCAGATTTAACTAAAAATCAACTTATAAATTTAACAAATCAACTCATAAATTGCAATTTTCAGGTTAATGGAAAAAGCACTTTTAAAGAAGAATTTGTGACTGCAGGAGGAATAGACCTAAAGGATATAAATTTTAAAACGATGAAAAGCAAATTGCACGAAAATTTATATTTTGCAGGCGAAATCGTAAATATTGATGCCGTAACTGGTGGTTATAATTTTCAGAATGCTTGGACAAGTGGGTTTGTTGTGGCGAATTCAATTTTGTAAGAATAAAAACAAACATTAAATATAAAAGATTACTTTTACAATAATATAAATTAACAATTATGAAAAGAATTTTACTCTTAATTTCAGTTTTTTTAGTTTCAAATGCAACTTTTTCACAATTAACGTGCAATCAATCCTACAATCTTTGTGGTTCAATTGGAGTTCCCTTTCCAAATACTGTTAATGCTCCTTCTCCAGGCGGCGGGATTAATTATGGATGTTTAGGCAGTCAGCCAAATCCAACTTGGTTTAACTTCAGGGTTAGTGTTTCTGGGCCAATAGTTTTACAATTATCACAAAATACTAGCACTAGTTTACCAAATACACCTTTAGATGTTGATTTTGTCTTATATGGTCCTTTTACTAATCCTATTTCTGCCTGTGGTAATTTAGGACCTAGCGTACAGGTAGACTGCAGTTATTCTGTAAATGCAATTGAAAATGCTACTGTAACAAATGCAATAGCTGGACAATATTATGTGATACTCATCACAAACTTTAGCAATCAATCAGGTTTTATTACGGTAAACCAATCAAACAGTAGTTCCCCAGGTTCTGGATCTTTGGATTGTTCAGGTTTTAAATTGATTTCTTTTTTAGATTTAGATCTAAATGGAGTACAAAATAATGGAGAGCCAAATTTTCCTCTGGGTCAATTTCAGTATCAAATAAATAACAACGGAATAATTCACAATATAAATTCTCCAATAGGAATTTACTCTTTGTACGAACAAAATGTATCAAATAATTATAATTTTAATTATTTAATTGATCCTAGTTATAGTTCATTATACTCTGTTTCTACCTCATATAACAATGTAAATTTGAGTACAAATGGCAATTCAACTTTATATTTTCCAATTACCCCACTACAAAATTATGTAGATTTAGGCGTAAATATTATTCCGTTGACAAGCCCAAGAGCAGGAATAACGTATCAAAACATTATAAGTTACTCTAATTTAGGTAGTCAAATCATACTTTCAGGCACAGTAACTTTTGTTGGAAACACCGTTGCAACAATCTCAAATGTTTCTCCGACAGGATCTATTGCAAATTCGAATGGTTTTAGTTTTAATTTTTCTAATTTAATGCCTTTTGAAACTAGAACAATCTTAGTTTCAATGAATGTTCCACCAATTCCAACTGTTTCAATTGGTCAAATTCTAATTAATTCTGTTTCAGTAACTCCACCAACAGGAGATGCAATTTCTACAAACAATAACGGATCAATTTGTCAACAAATTATTGCAGCGTATGATCCAAATGATAAAGTTGAGTCACATGGTTCTAAAATAGTATTTTCATCTTTCTTACCAAATGAATATTTATTTTACACTATTAGATTCGAAAATGAAGGTAATGCCAGTGCAATAAACGTAAAAGTTAACGATGTTTTAGATTCAAAAATTGATGAAAATTCAGTTTTGGTTGTAAGCGCGAGCCACAATTATTCACTTGATAGAGTTGGTAATAACTTAAACTTTAAATTTGAGAACATTCAACTCCCAGTTTCAGTAGCGAATTCAAATATCGGAAAAGGATTTGTCACATTTAAGGCGAAACTAAAATCTGGTTTTGCACTTGGAGATATAATTCCAAATACTGCAAATATATATTTTGACACAAACCCTGCGATTACAACTAATACTTTCAATACAGAATTTGTTTCATTACTTTCAACATCAAGTTTTGATTCATCAAATTTTCTGATCTATCCGAATCCAGCAAGTAGTTACTTTCAAATAGAATTAAACAATTCAAATGCAAAACTAAAAGCAATTGCAATAATGGATGTTGTGGGTAAAATTATTAAAAAAGTTGATCAGCCAACTTCAAACCAACAAACTATAAACGTTTCTGAGCTTTCAAAAGGAATATATTTTGTTAAAATTACATTAGAAAATAATTTAATTCAAACTAAAAAGTTAGTTATTGAATAGGTTTAGATGCTTGTCGTAAAAATCAATTTCGATTTTTACGACAAGCAATTTTAAAATCAAATTATTTATTCAACCACCAAATATTGGCATTCAAAATCATTGCAAAACCAACCCAAGCCAAATACGGTATAAACAGATAACCTGCAATTTTATCTATTTTAGAAAATTGATTGTAGGTTTCGTAAATCATGAGCCAAAGCAAAACGATTTCGATTAATGCCAACACGGGATTTTGAAGTCCAAAAAATAAATAAGACCACAAAGCATTTAATGCCAATTGAATAACAAAAAAAGTTAAAGCTTTTTTGACCAATTCTTTATTCCCATCGATTTTTGCCCAAACCAATCCCGATGCAATTCCCATAAAAGTAAAAAGCATGGACCAAACGGGTGCAAAAATCCAATTTGGCGGATTAAAACTTGGCTTAATAATTGTTGGATACCAAGCAATTATGGCGTCTTTGGTAACCTGACCAGACAAAAAACCAATTGCCAAACACGAGGCAACACAAACGAGGATTTTAGTATATTTATTCATGATTTGATTGAAAATTTGGAATTAAAAATTAAAAAACGAGATTTTTATTTTGAATGTTATTTTCCGTTTTAATTTTTTCAAAATTAGTTAAAACTTTCATTGCAATAAACAAAAAAGTATCTTTGTTAAAAATTTTATTAAATGTCATCAGAAAACGATTTTATTGCAACACATTTTTATGAAGAAATAAATTCAGGAAGTTTTGAATTTTCGGCTCCAAGTAATATTGCTTTGGTGAAATATTGGGGCAAAAAAGCGAATCAGATTCCTGCAAATCCATCGATTAGTTTTACGTTGAATAATTGCAAAACTATTACTAAATTGTCTTTTGAAAAGAAAAAGAATTATGATAATTTTTCATTCGATTTGTTATTTGAAGGCAAACCAAAAGAAGATTTCAAGCCTAAAATTCAGAAATTTTTCGAAAGAATTGAGCAATATTGTCCTTATCTAAAACACTATCATCTCAAGATTGATACCGAAAACACATTTCCACATAGTTCAGGAATTGCATCATCGGCATCTGGAATGGCAGCACTTTCGATGAATATTATGGCTTTGGAAAAAAGTTTAAATCCTGAAATGTCAGATGATTATTTTTATAAAAAAGCATCGTTTTTGGCTCGATTAGGTTCAGGAAGTGCTTGTAGGAGCATCAAAGGAAGCATTGTTTGTTGGGGAAAACATGCAGAAATTTCTGAAAGTTCTGATTTGTTTGGGGTGGAATTTCCATCTAAAATCCATGAAAATTTTATGAATTATCAAGATACTATCTTACTTGTTGACAAAGGAGAAAAACAAGTTTCAAGCACCCTTGGGCACGATTTAATGCACAATCACCCGTATGCTGAAAAGCGATTTGAACAAGCACACGAAAATTTATCGAAAATAAAAAGGATTCTAGAAAACGGTAATTTAAATGATTTTATCGCTATTGTAGAAAGCGAAGCACTAACTCTTCATGCCATGATGATGACTTCAATTCCGTATTTTATTTTAATGAAACCTAACACTTTGGAAATCATAAATAAAATTTGGAAATTTCGTTCCCAAACTAAAATACCTGTTTGTTTCACACTAGATGCTGGTGCCAATGTGCATGTTTTGTATCCCGAAAATGTTGTAACCGAGGTTTTGCAATTTATTAAAGACGAATTAGTTGGCTATTGTCAAAATGGTCACTATATTTGTGATGAAATTGGAAAAGGAAGTATTGAAATTAATTTATTACAAATTTAATGATTAAGAAATAAGAATTTTACCACTTTTCAATTCTATAAAAGACCCTATGAAAATTAATAAAATAAAATAACTTTTTCCCAAGTATGAAAGGACCATTATTTTACTCAAAAATATTACTCTTCGGAGAATATGGAATTATTCAAGATTCCAAAGGGTTGTCAATTCCTTATAATTTCTATAACGGAGCCTTAAAAACCCAAGACAATCAGTCTCCAGAAGCAATAAAATCTAACTGGAATTTAAAACGTTTTGTTACTTATTTGACGAATTTACAAATCGAACAACCAGAGTTGGTAGTTTTTAACTTAGAAAATCTAAAAACCGATGTCGAAAACGGAATGTACTTTGATTCTTCGATTCCTCAAGGTTATGGTGTAGGAAGTAGCGGTGCGTTAGTTGCTGCGATTTATGATAAATATGCCCAAAACAAAATCACAGTTTTAGAAAATCTTACAAAGGAGAAACTATTGAAATTAAAAACTATTTTTTCGCAAATGGAATCCTTTTTCCACGGAAAATCATCAGGGCTTGACCCATTAAACAGTTATTTAAGCATACCAATTCTTATAAATTCTAAAGACAATATCGAAGCAACTGGCATTCCTACTCAAAGCCTAACGGGCAAGGGAGCTGTTTTCTTACTAGACTCTGGAATTGTTGGTGAAACAGCACCAATGGTCAACATTTTTATGGAAAATTTAAAAGATCAAGGTTTTAGAACCATGCTAAAATCACAATTCATAAAATATACTGATGCTTGTGTAGAGAATTTTTTGGGTGGAGACATCAAATCGCTTTTTGCAAATACAAAGCAATTGTCTAAAGTAGTCTTAGGAAATTTTAAACCCATGATTCCAGAACAATTTCATAATCTTTGGCAGCAAGGTTTGGATAGCAATGATTATTATCTAAAACTCTGTGGATCTGGAGGTGGAGGTTACATTCTTGGCTTTACTGAAAATTTAGAAAAAGCCAAAAAGTCTTTAAAAGATTATAATTTAGAAGTTGTTTATCAATTTTAAAATATCCTAAACTCAGAATTCACAATTATATTTTAGAAATAGATGCTAATCAGAAAACACAAACTGCTCTTGATGAAAATTGCAAGTTTGTTCTCTGTTGTTAGGGGCTTTAATGTAGCAATGATTGTTTTGGCGCAATATCTGTCGTCGATATTTATTCTCGCTCCAGAAAAAAGAGCCCTTACTGTTTTACTAGATTTTAATTTATTTATACTTGTTTTAGCCTCTAGTCTAACCATTGCTTCGGGATATATAATCAACAATTTCTACGATTCGAAAAAAGATATTATCAATCGTCCAAACAAATCGAGATTAGATAGATTGGTAAGTCAAAGTACTAAATTACAAGTATATTTTGGACTTAATTTTTTTGTTGCAACAATAGCATTTGTAGTTTCATGGCGGGCTGTTTTGTTTTTTTCAGTATACATTTTTCTTATTTGGTTCTATTCACATAAAATTAAAAAGCGAGTTATTTTTGGGAATT
>JAYWEG010000204.1:0-3671 GCA_043779445.1 Bacteroidota bacterium | reverse complement strand
GTAATTACAATTTCTTCGTCTTCGGTAGCATTTAGATTAATGTACATTTTATCGTAATAATCAACTTTGCCTGCATCCCTCTCAATTTGTAATCCTTTTAAAGTTGCAAAAAGACTTGTTAATCGCTGTTGTCCGTCAAGCACAAAATCAGTAAAGTCTCCTTCATTTGGTTCAGGAAGTGTGGCATTTCCCAAATTACGGATAGAACGCAGTCTCTCCTTCGTTTTCCAAAAAATAAAAGTTCCAATAGGATATCCTTTTATTATGCTGTCCATTAATTTTGAAGACTTTTTAATATCCCAAACAAATTCTCTTTGAAATTGAGGGATTTTAATCTGTCCTTTTTCGATATCAGCAATTAATCCGGTGAAAGTTCTACTTATAGGTTCTGGTAATTTCATTTTTTTCTTTTTTGTGGTATTTATATTATGAGGATTTTTTAGTAAAATGGCAGTTAACGTCTCGTGGCTTGCAGAAGTTGGGGATTTGGTTAGCCTAAACTTCGATTAATCACTGACCACAAAAGTACAAAACAATGTGTAAATTCAAGACCAAAACCCCAATTTTTGCAAACCGCTGTTAGTGGCAGTTATTTAGGCAAATATCTATTAAAAAATAATTCAAGCACATATTTTACTATTTCATTTTCGGTTTTTAATTCATTTAGATATAAATTATCAATTTGTAAGTTCAAATAATTGTCAAAAAAGCTTTTTATTAAACTTGGATGATTTGCAAATCTTGATATTTGAATTCTTAATATTACATTCAGTGTTGTTTCAATATCCTTAATTCTTAGTTGCGTTTTTGGTTGTTGTTTGCAAAATTCAACGTATGATTTGAAAACATCTTGTGTTTCAATTATTTCTTTGTAAAATATTGTGTTATCTTCAATTATTTCACTTGGCGATAATTCTCTTAAAGCAGAAATATAAGATTTGTAAGGTGATGTTTGTGTTAATGTTATTTTTTCGGCAATATGCATTCCGTGACAAGTTGCAAGATTAAGATGTAATTTATTTTTGCAATTTAAATTAATTTTAATTAAGTAACTTTCTAATTCTGTCCATTTTAGAACCTCATAATTACCAAACTGCATTTCTTCATTTCCACCGTGAGCTTCAATATGAATTATAACTTCGTCCTCGTAATTAATTTCGGCTAGTATCTCACTTAATTTGTCTATGAATTCAATTTTAGATTTAGTAAAGGAATAATTATGATATATTTTCTTTTTGTAAAATGAAACGTATCTTTCAACAATGTCGTTGTATAATTCTTTTCCTGTTAATTTGTCTTCTGTTCTTAAGCTTTCAATAATATAAATCTTGTTTACCATTTCTGTTTTTTTATAATTGCCACTAACGTCTCGTGGCTTGCAGAAGTTGGGGATTTGGTTAGCCCGAACTTTCAGTAAATCACTGACCACAAAAGTACAAAACAATGTGTAAAGTCAAGACCAAAACCCCAATTTTTGCAAACCGCTGTTAGTGGCTGGTTTTATTTTCAGTTTCATTTTTGATTATATTTTTTCCCATAAAATATATTCCAATTATTATAAATGGAATACTTAAAATTTGTCCCATATTTAATTTCATTCCGTCTTCAAATTCAACTTGGTTTATTTTTACAAACTCAATTAAAATTCTCATTATGAAAATTAATGTTATTACTAAACCAAACATAAAACCATTTCCTAACTTTATATTTTTAGTTTTATAAATTGAAATCATTATTATGAAAATAATAAAATATGAAATTGCTTCATAAAGTTGTGCTGGATGTCTTGGAATATTATCAATTTTTTTGAAAACAAATGCCCAAGGCATTGTTGTCGGATTACCAATCATTTCTGAATTCATTAAATTTGCAAGTCTTATGAAAGTTGCTCCAAGTGGCGCAACAATTGCAATTAAATCAAGTATTTTCAGATACTTTATATCGTATTTTTTTGAATATAGAAATAATGAAATAATAAGTCCAATTGTTCCACCGTGACTTGCTAAGCCACTGTAGCCAATAAATTTAATTTCACCATTTCCACTAATTTTAATTGGTAGAAACATTTCTAAAATATTTTTAGAATAATACTCAAAATCATAAAACAAACAATGTCCAAGTCTTGCTCCAACAAATATTCCGATTATTCCGTATACGAACAATGCTTCGTGTGCATTATCTTTTAAATTTTCTCTATTGTAAATTCCTTTTAGTATGTATGTACTCAAAAGTAAACCACCACCAAATAAAAGTCCGTAATATTTTAATGGAAATCCATAAATGTTAATTATTTCAGAGTCAAAATCCCAATTTATGTATAATCCAATCATATTTTTTATTAATTTCTGTTTTTTGCGATTTTTTGGGCAAACTTGCCACTAACGGATCGTGGCTTGGCGTTCAGTTGGGGTTTGGAATGCCCAAAAGTATAAATTATTCCTAAACTTAGCAAGTACAAGACCAACTTTATAGATTTCCCGTAAGCCCCAATTGCGCCAAACCGCTGTTGGCTGTAGTTGAGAAAGGTTTCCTTTTACTAAATTTTTTTTTTAAAGTTTTCTTTAAGTAGTTTCCAAAATCTGGCGAGTCGAGTTTAAAATATACTTTTTTGGAGTTTTATATTCGGTTTTCAGTTTTTTTTGAATTCTATTAAGTTCAAACTTTTAAGTTAGTAAATTAGGCATTTTAGTTTTATTTTCAAAGCTCAGCCGTAAAGTTTGCAGAATCTAAATCAGCCGTTTTTGATCCGTTCCTGTATTTGTTTTGCAGCATTGTCTGCGTTAAATTTCATCGTAAAAAAGTTGACAGATTTTTGTCCGCTTCCCAAAATCAGCCAGAAAAGCCAAAACCTTGAAAAAGCCAAAATGTTTGTTTAAATTCCTAAAAGTGGACAGAAATCGGTCGACAATTCCACAATAATTTAATTTTTGTGCAATTTTGCAAAACAATTACAGCCAACGTCTTGTGGCTTGGCGTCAGTTGGGGATTTGGTAATCCAAATGTATAAATTAAAGACTGAACTTGCAAGTACAAAACCAACTTTAAAGTTTGCCTAAAACCCCAATTGCGCCAAACCGCTGTTATGTGACGCCTTTATTCGTTTTTCTTTGGTTTCCAATATTTTTTTTCTACTTCAAATTTCTTTGTTTCTGGATTGAAATTGTAAATAATTGCGTTTCCAGTCAAACAAGTTTCATAATTTTCTTTCGTTAAATACCATGAACTTTCAATTTCCACTTTACTTTTACCTGTGAAATCAAACTCAAATATTGGGTCGTTCATTTCTTCAAATTTTTCTCCGCAATTTTCAGTATTTTCTTTTTTCTTTAATTGTTCTGTGAAGTCGGAAAAGATAGTTTTTTCGTCTAAATACTTTTTTATAATATTAGATTTTACTTCGTAAAAATTTAAAGAATTTCCGTCGCCAACAATATCGTCGGTAATAACAATGTATGAATTTTCCGCTGTCTTATAAATGTTTATTGACCAAAAACCATCGACAATTGTAAAACCTGCTTTATTCGGTTCAAAATATGATTGGTTAAAATAATCAGGATTTTCATCAATATAAAAATTGTTTTCTTTGATTTCTTTATACCATTTGATTCTATCATTTAACTTCCATTCCCAACTAGGAAAAGCACTGTCGGGTAAAAGTAGAATAATGTCTA
>JAYWEG010000203.1:0-3681 GCA_043779445.1 Bacteroidota bacterium | reverse complement strand
ATGATGATATGATCATGATTTTTGTCAAAATACGATTTTTCGTAATGTGCTTGATTTTGTCCAAACTGATGTTTTCTGACCAAAGCGCAATCCATCAATAACTCAATAGTATTATATAAAGTAGCACGACTCACACGATAATTCTTATTTTTCATTTTCATATAGAGGTTTTCTATGTCAAAATGTTCTTCAGAATTATAAATTTCCTGAAGAATTGCATATCGTTCGGGAGTTTTTCGATGTCCTTTTAGTTCAAGATAATTTGTAAAAACAGTTTTTACGATATCTTGATTTTTGCTATTGTCTACAGAAATAAGTGTCATGCTTGCAAAGATAATTTTTTATTTGTTTTAGAAGTTTAAAACTTTCAAACTTTTTCTAATTCGTATAAACTCGAGTCACTTTTTCTATTCCGTCAATTTTTTTGATATTCTCAATGAGTTTTTTCAAAATGGTATTATTTTGAACTATAACTGCAACCTGACCTTCAAAAATTCCTGCATCTCCACTCAAAGAAATACTCTGAATGTTGACATGCATGTTATTCGAAATTACTTTTGTCAATTCGTTCGTTAAACCTATAGAATCCATTCCTATAATTTTCAAAATAGCCTTGAATTCTTGTTGTGAGGAATCGATCCATTTTGCAATCATAACTCTGTAGGCATAATTCGATTGCATAGAAATGGCATTGGGACAATCTTTTTTGTGCACTTTTATTCCTTCGTTAATGGTCACAAATCCAAAAACTTCGTCACCTGGAATGGGGTTACAACATGCAGATAATTTATAGTCGAGTTTGTCTTGTTCTTTTCCAAAAACAAGCATATCAAAATTTGAGGAAATAATTGGTTTGTGAATATCAATATCTGCCGTAGATGGGCTTCTTTTGATTTTATTCTTAAAGAAATTCATCAACGTATTGCTCTTTTGAGCCGCATAATCTTTGAGTTGCTGATTTTCGATGGCACCAATTCCAACTCTATAAAATAAATCTAAACTGGTTTTTAGCTTAAAGAAATTTACCATTTCATTCACCGAAGTTTCGTTTAGCGTAATTTTGAGTTGCTTTAACTTTCTAGTTAATATCTCTTTACCTTCTTCTCCAATTTTTTTAGTGTTTTCGTTAAGTACGTTTCTGATTTTTGTCTTGGCTCGAGAAGTAGTAACATAATCAATCCAGTTGATGGTTGGTTTTTGGTTTTGAGCCGTGATAATTTCTACTTGATCGCCACTTTTGAGTTCATAATTCAACGGAACGAGTTTTCCGTTTACACGGGTTCCTCGAGTTCGAATACCAATTTCTGAATGTATACTAAAAGCAAAATCAAGCGAAGTTGCACCTTTTGGCAAAGATTTTATTTCTCCTTTTGGTGTAAAAATGTAAATTTCTTTTGCATAGAGATTCATTTTGAAATCTTCGACAAAATCTACTGCATTGGTTTCAGAATTTTCTAATGCTTCTTTTAATAAGTTAAGCCAAACATCCAATCCACTTTCTTCGGTAGCGCCATTCTTGTATTTGTAGTGTGCTGCATAGCCTTTTTCGGCAATTTCGTCCATACGTTCACTTCGAACCTGAATTTCAACCCAACGCCCTTTTGGGCCCATAACAGTAATGTGTAAAGCCTCGTAACCCGTTGATTTTGGCGAAGAAATCCAGTCTCGCAAACGGCTTGGGCTGGGTCTGTAGTGATCAGTAACTATGGAATACACTTTCCAAGCAATAAATTTTTCGTCGTGTGGGTTGGACTTATAAACAATTCGCAAAGCAAATTTATCATAAACTTCATCGAAACTCACGTTTTGAGCTTTCATTTTTCTACGGATAGAATAAATAGATTTTGGTCTACCTTTAATCACATAATCAATACCTTCTAAATCTAAAGATGCTTTTAAAACATTTGAAATGTCTTTGATATACGCATCTTGCTCTTCTTTTGTTTCTTTTATTTTGCTGACAATATCATTGTAAACAATTGGTTCTGTATATTTTAAACCTAAATCTTCGAGTTTTGTTTTGATGTTGTATAAGCCCAAACGATGTGCAAGCGGAGCATAGATATATAAAGTTTCTGATGCAATTTTTACCTGTTTGTAGTCTGGCATGGAATCCATGGTTTGCATATTGTGCAATCTGTCTGCCAGTTTGATGAGAATTACACGAACATCGTCATTGAGTGTGAGTAACATTTTTCTGAAATTCTCGGCTTGCATCGAGATATTCATGTCTTTTTTAACTTGAGAAATTTTAGTTAAACCCTCAACAAGTTGTGCCACTTTTGGATTGAACATTTTTTCTATATCTTGCACAGTAATGTCAGTGTCTTCCACCACATCGTGCATAAGTGCAGCCGCTATTCCAGTTGCACCAAGACCAATTTCTGAAGCCACAATTTTCGCAACAGCAATAGGATGAAAAATATAGGCTTCGCCAGATTTGCGTCGTTGTTCACTATGGGCATCAACAGCCACATCAAAAGCTTTACGAATGAGTTTTTTGTCTTCTGTTGTCAAAGTTTGATAACTGATCCGAAGTAACTCTTTGTATTCGTGAGCAATTGCTTTGTTTTCTTTTTCTAAATCAATCTCAACCATAATTCTATCGTTCAATTTCTAAAATTAGAAATAAGAATTGAGATATGCAAGATTTTAGAATTTAAAATCCTCTTTGTCTTTTTGCTTCGAAAATCAAAATTGCTGCTGCCACCGAGACGTTCATGGAATCTATTTCTCCTTGCATTGGAATTATAATATTTTGCTTAGATTGTGTTCTCCATTCTTCGGATAATCCAGTAGCTTCGGTACCTACTACTAGTGCGGTTGGTTGCGTGTAATCTTGTGTAGCATAAGTGTTAGAGTTTTGCAATGTGGCGCTATAGAAATTGATATTATTCGACTTCAAAAAAGAAATTATTTCTGAAGTGGTTCCAGTTGCAATTTGCCGTGTGAACAAGCAACCCACGCTGGAACGCACAACGTTTGGATTGTATAAATCAGATTTTGGATTGGCAATAATCACCGCATCCAAATTTGCAGCATCGGCTGTGCGAAGTAATGCGCCAATGTTTCCTGGTTTTTCTGGAGATTCTGCTATTAGAATTAAAGGATTTTCGGATAATTTCAAATCGGATAATTGTAATGATTTTGATTTTGCAATGGCTAAAATTCCTTCGGTGGTGTCTCGATAAGCGAGTTTTTGATAGACTTCTTTGGATATTTCTATTATATCGATATTTTGATTATTTGATATTTCGATTATTTGATTATCGGATATTATTTCTGGCAAAAACAAAATAGTTTCAATTTCGTAGTTTCCTTTTAGAGCCAGTTCGATTTCTCGTTTTCCTTCTATTAAAAAAGTTCCTGTTTGTTTTCGTGCTTTTGCTTTTTCTTGCAATAGCACTAACGATTTGATTAATGGATTTTGTATGGAAGTGATTTGTTTCAAAGGTTGAGGTTGAGGTTTAGTGGTTTTGTATTTGGCTTATTTACTTTAGCAGAAGGCATAAATACTTTTTCGGTTGTCTGGTTTATTAGTAAAGTAAAAATAATTTAAATTTTATTTTATTTTTTAATATGTTTCTTTTCCGATTCTATTCTTTTTCTTTAAGTATCCTACAAAATTCCAATAAAAAATAATTAAAGTAAATATTATCAAACCAATATTTAACCTAATAT
>JAYWEG010000202.1:0-9146 GCA_043779445.1 Bacteroidota bacterium | reverse complement strand
TAATCGAGCCAGATTTTAAATCATTCAAAAAAATAGTTCCAATTCGTACTCTAATTAATCGCAAAGTTGGAAAACCGACTGCAGCAGTCATTTTCCGAACTTGTCTAAACTTACCTTCGGTTACAGTAATGGAGGCCCAAGAAGTTGGCCCATGACGTTCATCTCGGATTTTTTTAGCCCGAATTCCAAAATCTGGAACTTTACCAACAATGAATGCTTTGCAAGGTTTAGTAATGTATTTTTGACCGTCAACACCAATCTCTACTCCACTTTGTAATTTTTCAATGGCTTCGTGACTAATAAGTCCATCCACTTGAACATAGTATTCTTTTTCTACTTTTTTACTCCGAATTTGTTCCGAAACTTTTCCGTCTGTGGTCAACAAAAGTAATCCTTCGGAATCTTCATCTAGTCGTCCGATTGCCATAGTTCCCTCTGGGAAATCGTGCAATTCACCCAATAGTTTTTTGTTTCGTTTCAATTCGTACACAAATTGTGATAAATATCCGTAGGGTTTATTGATGATGAAATGACGGTGATTTGACATGGAACAAAAATAAATTAAAAATTTGATTTTATAAATCGAAGTTCATATTTATCGTTACTTTTACATTTTAAAATTATTTTAAATTTATGTCAGCCACAATAACTTTTCTTTTAATCTTGGTTATAAAACTTGTCTTGAAACCATTTTGAAGGATTGTTGTCAATGTAATTCGATATGTTTTGATACGATTTTTCATTTCTAATGATGTGATCGTGAAATGATCGATGCCACGCAAAACTCTCCAAACCTAAACTATGAATCGCTCTTGATGTTGTTGTTTTCAACGCACCCATTAAACTTGATAATGATTTTATTTTAACATCTTGTCCGATAACTTTTTGGCTGTCAATTTCTAAAATCAAATGAAAATGATTGGGCATAACCACAAAATTATGAATATCAACAAACGTATAGTGAACCATCAACCAATTAATTTTTTCGGCTATAATTAATCCAAATTTATTTAATTCAACTTTATATTCTAATTCTTGATGAATTTGGGATGGATGAATTTGGGATTTATTTTGTACGGACAGGTCGCGACCTGTCTCTACGTGCACCACATTTCCAAAACAACATTCATTATTTTTCACACAATTTGTGACGAAATACAAATTATCTCTAGAATAATCATAACCCAATAATCTATTTCTTTTTCTATTATTCATAATCCTTTTTTAATATTTCTGCGCTGTGTACGGACAGGTTGCGACCTGTCCCTTCGTTGAAACAATAATACAATAAAATTCAATAATAATACTGAAAACAAAAAAATGCAAGAATTTTGACATATCAAATTCACCAAGGAACATTTAAATTTTTGTGTTCGGACAGGTCGCGACCTGTCCCTGCATAGAAACAAAAAAATGCTCCAATGTTGGGTTATCAGGCCAATAAAGGAGCATTTTTTATTACACTATTCTGTTTTAAATCTATGAATATCAGAAGGTAACAAACCAACTAATATTGTGTTTTCTAATCTTTAATCAAACCACAACTTTTCTCCATTGTTAAGTATTACAACTGTAAATATTGTGTTTTCTAATCTTTAATCAAACCACAACATCGGCTTATCGTACATTAGATAGAATGCAAATATTGTGTTTTCTAATCTTTAATCAAACCACAACTACGTATCAGATAGAACATAAACACGTAGAAATATTGTGTTTTCTAATCTTTAATCAAACCACAACAGAGGGAGTAATTGATAGAATGAATTGGAAAATATTGTGTTTTCTAATCTTTAATCAAACCACAACAATTTCGTGTTCACCAATTACTTTTTTTTTAATATTGTGTTTTCTAATCTTTAATCAAACCACAACGGGCTTTAGAATACACAAACATACAAAGGAATATTGTGTTTTCTAATCTTTAATCAAACCACAACACTGACGAAGAACCCGAAAACGATTTACCTAATATTGTGTTTTCTAATCTTTAATCAAACCACAACGTAGTTATAAATACTGTTGTATCTTTACTAATATTGTGTTTTCTAATCTTTAATCAAACCACAACAGGTTACAGCGGTGGCGGTGGCGGAAGTTCAATATTGTGTTTTCTAATCTTTAATCAAACCACAACGTGTATCCGTTTATTGCTTTAGTGATGTAAATATTGTGTTTTCTAATCTTTAATCAAACCACAACGCGAACTCTACCATCTACAATTGAGGGGTTAATATTGTGTTTTCTAATCTTTAATCAAACCACAACAGAGTGGGCAAAGGCCGAAACTCGGTTGTGGTTTGGCTGTTTAAGATTACAATCGAAATGTCAAAGAACTATCATTTTACAAATGTTTCAACAAAACATTTGGATTGGATCGATTGAACCAAAAATTTAAAATTTCAATTGTATTACATGTTTCGTTTATTCTATAAATTACCGTTACATTTTGATTGACCATGAATTTTCGTTTGTTAGTTTCGTAAAAACTTCCAAAACTTTCTGGAAAATTTTTGAGTTGTTCTAAATTCGAAACAAAGTCTTCTTCAAATTTTATGGCTGCGTGTTCACCATATTTGTCGGCCAAATAAAACAAAATTTCAACATATTCTTCTTGTGAAATTAATGAATAATTTATTTCCATTATCTATCGGCTAATATTTTTTTGGCATTAAAAACAAAATCTTTATGAGCAATAAATTGTCCGTTTCTGAATTGTTCTTCTGCTATCGCAATTTTTTTTGATAACATTTCGTACTCATAAAGTTCGGGTTGAATAATTTCAATAATTTTTATAACTTCATCTAACGTAAACTTATTATCTCGTAATTTTCTATAAAATGTTGGCAATGGAATATTTGCTTTCTCGCTAATATATTCTGTCTTGTAAGGCGAGTTAGAAATTGTTTTATCAAAATTCGCAACAATTTTTCTTGTTTCTAATAATTCAGTTATCATAATCTTTAATTTTTATTATTACAAATATATAAAAATTATTTTAATCTATTAATTTTTCCCGAAACAGAAATTCTTACTTTTATTGGATTCAATTTTTCCCATCCCTTAAAACTAGTTATTCGATGATACACATTTGCATTTGCATCTTTATTTTGCGTTGCATCTGAACTTAATCGAAATTCATAATACATTTCGGATAATGCTTGAATTTTATATAAATGCTCTTTTAATAGGTCATTATCTGGAGTTTCCCAATTTATTTCATCTTCGTTAATTTCCAATAAAAACATATCGCTTTTATGCAAAGTTGATACAATTGCTACACCATCCGCAGGTAATTTATACACTGGTTCTCCAGTTCGTTTGCGTTCTACAACAGTCCAAAAAGTCTCTACCTTTTCTTTTAGATTGCCTTTATCGTCTTTGTAAATCAAAACATGATGATTGTTTCTCGGGTTTACCCATTGGTTTATATTATCTTTTAGTTTTTCTGCACCACTAAAGTTTTCTTTCATTCGTATTTTTAAAATAGGAACTGGTGCACCATTTTTGTTGGGTAAAAATATTTGTGGTTGTTTCACGCCGTTTTCATCGACTATAAAAAAAGTATTTGCAGGTATTTTATCTTTTTCAAAGCCTCCTAGTTGATGTATTCTTTTAAATATTATTTTTTTTATAGTTTCATCAACTACTTTGTCCAGTTGCTTTTCGGTTGTTAAACTATCAATTGCTTTTCGGATATGAAAGGCTTTTTCGCCATTAAAATCTCTTTTACCATAAACAAATTCTCTATGCAACTGCCCTCGTGCCGCAACTCCTTTATTGATGTATGTTTTTCCGTTTTTTTCGACTTTGGTGTATCTAATAGTAATGTCGTTGGCAATGCGTTTGTGTGAAATCAAAATTTTATCAACTGCTTTTTCAGCATCAAATCGAAATGTTTCCCATGGCATTGGAAAATCTTTTAAATCATAATTGCGGTTGTATCGATTCCATTTTGATAATTCTTGCAAATAACTTGTTTTGCCACAAGCCATGACGAGTGCATCAATGGCATGATGGCGGTGATCTTCGCGAGTTTTGGCATTTTCGTCATTCAAAACGGTGTTTAAACCCCATTTTTGTCGCAAGTTGGCGGTCATTTGCCCTGGCGAAACTGCCACTTTGTTGCATATTTGCGTTAAATAGTTTTTGGCTTCTTTACTAATAAATCGAGTATCGTTTAATTGTCGTGAACTAAAATCATCGTCGAATTTTTGTTGTACAAATCGTTTAAATTTATTATACGAATTTGGATATTCTTTCGTGAAAGAAAATAATTTCAAGGCTCGTTCTTTCATTGCACTCCAATTAACTTCGTCAGTTCCATAAAACTCAAAAGGTGTTTTGTCGCCTTTTCGTCGGTTTTCATCTGCCCAACACAAGGTTTTGTTATTGAAACTATCATTTAGCGAACGACTCCACGGGTGAATGTGCTCTATTTGAACTTCGCCAGAAAATAAATCAGAAATTTTAATTTGTTTACCAGTGTAGGGACAGGTTTGTTTGCATTCTTCCCAAAGTTTAAATTTCAAGATGTTATCGTGAGAAACTCTAACATATTTTTCTACTTCTTTTTTTACACGGTCGTTCTCGGCTTCTAATCGTCGTTGATCCTTTTTTATTTTATTTCGTTGCGATTTTGAGTTTTTTAAATCACGAGCCATTTCTACTTTTATTTCATCGAGCTGCCCATGTTCGTCAATTAATTCATTGACCAATTTTCGCAATTCGAACAAAGCGGTAATCACAATTGGGTTTCTAATGGCCTGAATCAATTTATCAGCGGCAGCATTAACGGGTAATTTTTTCAGTAATTCAGTAGCATTTATAGTAGCCGAATGATGGTATAACTTTTTTAGTTGTTTGTCGTTGAATTGAAATTCTTTGCGCAGTAGTTCTCTAATGGTATCTATGAACCCGCCCGAAATTTTAGACCGAATAATAGCTTCTACATTATCAATAAACTGAAGTTGTTTTTGATTATTTTCTGTTGTATCATTTTGCCATTTGTCACCGAAACAATTTTTAATTCCGCCCATAACAACAGCAACATCATAGGTATATCCTTGTTTCAAAAAAGGTAAAATATTTGCAATTGCTTTTCGGCTCAAACTAGCATAACCATCTTTTACATTAAACTTTGATATTGCAATGGCTTGCTCTTCGGTAAAATTCCAATTTTTTATAGCATAGTCTTGCAAATGTGATTTGCTTTCATAAAAATATAAAACATGCCAAATATCTTCTTGCTGTTTATCAGAAAAATCAAACCATTGTTTACCAAAGTATTTTTTGTTTGACAAATTAGAAATGGTATGCGTTCCAACAACCGGAATTTTGTCCTCGTAATTAAACTTAAACTCAGCACTTTCTTTGCCAATGGCTTTGCGCAATTTTTTAAACTCGATTTTATCTGTTATCAATAATTGCTCAATAAGTTTTTCTTTTTCTGATTGAGAAATTTTATTTCCGTTGTATTCAACCGTATTGACCCATTGCCAAATTCTGAACATTTCGACAGGAATAGCACTAATTGGACATTTTGTTTTTGAAGTTTCAAAAGAACAGTTGCCTACCAAATGTTTTTGTGAACGTAATGGTCGTTGATGAAACAAAATTCCGTCTGCATTGTAATTATCTTGTTTTCTTCCTCCAAAAATGGTTTTCAAATCATGATTTAATACCGTATGATATTGTGATTGTTTGTCCCAAATCAATTCGAACTCGTCAATATACATTTTTCGGGTCGTGTATCTGTTGCGAATTCTTTCTAAACCCTCTTGAAAAGGTTCGTTTTCTTTTGGATAAATTTCATATAAATAGGCACCTAAAGTTTTATCCTCAATACTTTCTAACGTTTCGTTAATTCCTATTTTTCCTTCTTTAGCATTTCCTTTAAAAATTGCTCCATCATCGGTTCCACCCTTTCTACTATTACTTAAAAAGCCACGACGTTGAATTAAGTGATAAAAAATTCTTCCAATTTCCTCTAATGATAATTTTTCATTCAATGCCTTTTGTCGCAACTCATAAGGATTTAAAGCAAACCAAGAAGCCAATTTATCTGATGGGAATTGTTTTGTTTTTTTCCAAACTTCAAAATCATTCGCAACTATCGGACACATTTTATTTTCAGAAAGTTTCTGAAGTAACATTTTCTTTCGCAATCGACGTCTAAAAAACTGACGACGAATACCTCTTGCACCAGTTCGACTGGCATTTTTAGACATTTCGCCATCTCCATCCCCCAAATTTTCAACACCCATTGGGAATATTCTGCTTCCGAGTCCAATGATTTTATTTAATTTATCGTCAATCAACGCCCAACCAATGCTGTTTGTTCCCAAATCTAATCCTAAGATTCTAGCCATAATAATTAAAATATTTGTAAGCAAGTTAAATATATTTCTAACTTTAACAGTAAAATTATAATTATATTAAAAATTTTCTTATGTTTGTATTGATAAAATTTCTAATCTTTAATCTTATCACAATAAGGCTATATGCCGTAGGTGAAAACCTTTAATCCTGCGTACTCCGTGGGATTTTTTTTTGTTAACAATAGTTTCTATACATTCTTTTACCTACTTTTACTTTTTTGAAATTACAATTAATCTATATGTTTGAAATAATTCCATTTTTATTCGTTTTTATAATTGCTCTTGCCATTGGAGTTTTCATTGGCAAACTAATTTTTTCATCAAAATCAAATTCAGAAAAACTAATTCTTGAAGAAAAAATCATTGGTCTAACTACAACTATTAATGATTTAAAAATTCAAATTGTTAACGATAAATCTTCGTTAGAAAAGCAAATTCAGGTTCTAAATCAAGAAAAAGAAATCATTCGCAACGAAAAAGAATCCATCAATTTGCAACTAACCAAAAAAGAAGTTGATTTTGATAATTTATTCGAACGCAACAAAGAACAAAAACAAGAAGTGGAACAATTACAAGAAAAATTTACTAAAGAATTTGAGAATCTTGCCAATAAAATCCTAGACGAAAAATCGAATAAATTTACTGAGCAAAACAAAGAGAATATGAAAAATATTCTTTCGCCATTGCAAGATAAAATTCAATTATTCGAGAAAAAAGTCGAAGATACCCACAAAGAATCTATCGATTATCACGCAGCGTTGCGCCAACAAATTCTGGGTTTAAGCGAAATGAATGCCCAAATGAGCAAGGAAACTATCAATTTGACTAAGGCTTTGAAAGGTGACAGCAAAATGCAAGGCAATTGGGGCGAATTGGTTTTAGAGCGTGTTTTAGAAAAATCTGGTCTTGAAAAAGACCGAGAATATTTTGTGCAACAAAGCCATACTACTGATGATGGAAATCGAGTTTTTCCAGACGTTGTGATCAATCTTCCGGACGGGAAAAAAATGATTGTAGACTCAAAAGTAACTCTAACGGCTTATGAAAAATTCATAAATCAAGACGACGATATTCTAAAAAATCAATATCTAAAAGAACACGTTTCGGCAATCAAACGCCATGTCGAAGAACTGGGAAATAAAAATTATCAAGATTTGTATCATATCGAAAGTCCCGATTTTGTATTGCTTTTTATTCCTATTGAACCTGCATTTGCATTGGCGTTAAACGAAGATACCACGTTATACAACCGTGCTTTCGAAAAAAATATTGTAATTGTAACGCCTTCTACCCTATTGGCTACTTTGAGAACCATAGACAGCATGTGGGCAAACCAAAAACAGCAAGATAATGCTCTCGAAATTGCCCGTCAGGCCGGTGCATTGTATGATAAATTCGAAGGTTTTCTGTCGGATTTAATCAAGATTGGTAAAAAAATAGACGAATCCAAAGTAGAATATTCTGGCGCCATGAATAAATTAGTTGAAGGCAACGGAAATATTATTGTTAGTATCGAAAAATTGAAGAAAATGGGTGCAAAAGCAAAGAAATCGCTTCCAGAAAATATTATTAGTAGAGCAGAGAAACAGATAGCTGAAGATAGTTAGGAGTTAGGAGTTAGGAGTTAGGAGTTAGGAGTTAGGAGTTATAAATTTAAAAAAATGTCTTTTGCATTTAGCATTTTTTAAACCATTAAATAAATAAAAATGAAAAAAGTTATCGGAATTTTTATTGGAGTTTTAGTTATTGGAATTTCACTTTATTTTACAATTATGTATTATGCCACTTTCAGCGAAGGATTTCGTTCTGGGGAATTAATTAAAATTAGTAACAAAGGAATGGTTTTTAAAACTTGGGAAGGTGAACTGAGTCAAGGCATTGCTGGAGCACAGATTTTTAAATTTTCTATCCTTGATAGTGACGAAAAAATCATTCAGGAAATGAAAGACATGCAAGGCGAATATGTGAAAGTTACCTACGTAGAACGTTACAAAACATTTCCGTGGTGGGGAGATACCAAGTATTTTATTACAGAAATTGTTCAAGAAGACTCCCCTTTCAAGGTTAAATTAGAGAAATAAAATGAATTTTAAAACTGTCAAAGATTCAAAAGTTACTATTTCTGAATTAATGTTGCCTTCGCATACTAATTTTTCGGGCAAAATACATGGTGGCTATATACTTTCGCTATTGGATCAAATTGCTTTTGCCTGTGCCTCAAAATTTTCTGGAAATTATTGCGTGACAGCATCGGTTGATACTGTAGATTTCTTGAATCCGATTGAAGTTGGTGAACTCGTCACCATGAAAGCAAGTGTAAATTATGTTGGTAAATCATCTATGATTATTGGCATTCGTGTAGAAGCTGAAGACATTCGAACTGGTAAAAGCAAACATTGCAACTCTTCTTATTTTACGATGGTTGCGAAAGATGCTGATGGAAAAAATGTTCCTGTTCCTGGTTTGATTTTATCTAATAATGATGCCATTCGAAGGTTTTATAATTGCATTAAACTCATCCAATCTAGAAAAGACAAGCAACTACATGAAGAAATTTTTAATTACACCTCCGAGGAAGCAATTTTGAATCTAAAAGAAAATTACAATGTAAAGCTAGATTTTGAAATTCTTGAAAAATAATTTTGCCTCAAAGACAAAAAAAGTTTTTTATCGATTTTTTTAATCTGTTTATCGACAAACTACTAATTATATAAATTTGTTTATGTAAATTTGCAAATCTGTGTCGGATTTTAAACATATACTTAT
>JAYWEG010000201.1:0-3702 GCA_043779445.1 Bacteroidota bacterium | reverse complement strand
TCGAGTCTGGTAAAGCAATGTTTTGTGCTTGCAAATAGGAAGTGCAAATGAATGCAACTAAAATTAAGTAATATTTATTCATTTCTCTACAGGTTAATTTGTGCAATTTAATACTTATTACAATACAAATCCAAAATCGTGCCGAAAAATTTAAAATAACTTATTTAAATTAAAAATAATCTAATATTTTAATTGAGTCGTTTACGCTTATTTGAAAAATCACAAGTACAAGTACTTTTTCTCTATTTTGGAAATCTGGCTAAAAAGGTAGTTTTGCAAAAACTCTTTTTGCATCATTTGTAGATGCTTCTCCTAGAACCTGAACTAATTTAAAATTGTTTAGAGTTCCATTCATTTCTACAACTAAACTAATATATACTACCCCAGAAATTCTATCTATATCTGAAATAATATAATTTGAATTTAAAAAATCGTTTAGCGCCTGCAACTCCATAGAATATTTTAGTTGAACTTCAAGAGTTTTAAATGGAATCGGAGAATTTAAGCAAATGAAATTTAAACAAAAAAATTAAAATTAAAAATGAACACGAATGCAAAAATGAATTTTAATTTATTCATGTTAAGGAATGTTTAAATATTTATGGGTTTGCAAAGAAATTCTCCATTTTGGATTATTCATTACATAGTCGACAATCATTGGGGTCATTTCTTCTTTTTTACTCCATTCTGGCTGAAGAAAAAGTACGGCTTTTTTATTTACTTTTTCGGATTGTTCTTCGGCAAAAATAAAATCGTGTTTGTTATGAATAATTACTTTTAGTTCGCTTGCATTTTCATAAACAGTTTGAGTTGGTAATTTATTTTTCTTTGGCGAAAGACAAATCCAGTCCCAAATTCCTGAAAGTGTATAGGCTCCAGAAGTTTCAATATGTACTTTGAGATTTTGATCTTTAAGGATTTTCGTAAGTGGAGCCATGTCCCACATTAAAGGCTCTCCTCCAGTTACTACAATAGTATCTGCAAATTTTTTTGCATTTTCCACAATCTTTCCAATTGCAGTTGGCGGATGCAACGCTGCGTTCCAACTTTCTTTAACATCACACCAATGACAGCCCACATCGCAACCTCCAATTCTAATGAAATAGGCAGCGGTACCCGTATGAAATCCCTCTCCTTGAATGGTATAAAATTCCTCCATCAATGGCAACATAATTCCTTTTTCGACAGCAGATTGAATTTCTTTTGATAGCATTATTTAATTTTAGAATGCAAAGATAGCATTTTAGGTTGAAAATTATTGCTGTTTAAAATGGAGTTATTGTAAATACATAAATATACAAAAAAAACCGATAGTTTTGACTCTATCGGTTTCTTTAAAAAACTATTTTTTACCTTTTTTTATTTTTTTTTTACTGGAGGAGTTGGTGTTTTAGGGGTTTGAGTTGGACTTTTAACAGCATTTAAAGAAGCTATAGAATCTATTGCATATTTGTTTGTTGGATCAATAGCCAACGTTTTATTCCACATTTCTGTGGCTTTAACTTTATCAGTATTTGCATAGAATGCTCCAATGTTATTATATGCCTCAATGAATTTTGTTTTTGCTTTTGCAACCTCGTCTGGACCTTTTGATGTCACCAAATCCATGTAATCCTGATAAGATTTGACCATGGCGTCATCTTTTTCTTGCAAACCATTGATTTTAGCTTTGAAAAAATAATAAATTGCTGCTGTAGGATATTTTGCTATAACTTCCGAAAAGGCAATTTCTGCTTTGTCTAATGCAACAACATTAGGCTTGGTTTTGTCATAACCATAATATACGCTGTAACCATAATAGGCATTATCATCACTATAGTTTTTTGATTCTTTGTTGGATGTTGCAATTTCAAACACAGTTGCTGCTTGATCGTAACTTTTTTGTTTAAAGAAAACACTTCCAATGTCATAAATTTCTTCTGCAATTTTTGGTTCTTGTTCTATGGCCATTTTCATAGTTGCAACGGCGTCTGTAAATTTTACTTGATCAACAATTTTACCATCTTCACCAGTTGCTTTTTTCATTTTTGCTTGACCCAAAACAAAGTAATCGCGTGGAATTTTTTTGGTTACTGGGTTTGCAATAAAATCCTCTGAAGATTTGATTGCTAAATCAGTATTACCGTTTTGATAAGATGAATAGCCAAGATATCTAAGAATTCTTGGATTTACACCACCTATTTCTTTCATTTTATTAGCTTCTGCCTCTAAAGCAACATAATCCTTGGCAAGAATTAAAAAGTCAGCATGACGCATTCGTGAACTCAAAGAATAATCTGTCAAACTCATATATTTCTCATAATATGCTAATGCTTTTTTTGTATAATCTGCATAGTTTTTAGCATCTTTATTTCCCCATTTATAATAGGTTTCGGCCAATTCTCTATATACAGGTCCATAATTTGGAGAAGAAGTTGCCACAATATTCAGATCTCTATCTGCTTCCGCAAAAGCATTTGCACCTTTTAGAATAACGCCTAATTGCATTTTAGCTCGAACCAAAGTTGGGTCTGTTGCAAAAGCATTTCTGTATGCTGAATAAGCGTCATTCTGATTTCTATCTCCATAATAAGCATCTCCAAGTGCCAATTGAACTTGAGGATCCTGATAGTTTATTGCTTTTGCTTTTTCCAAAATTGCTATGGCACTTTTATAATTTGGATTGCTGCTATCCATGTATGCACGAGCAATATAAACATATTCTTGAACATCTTTTCTCTTAATTCCTTTTATCGCAGCTTCGATATTTGTATTTGCACCAGCAGCATTATTATTGTCCAAATCCATTTCAGCTAATCCAATATAGTTATAATGAGAAAATTCTTTTGCGTTAAATCCATTCAAAAAACTAACTTTCGCAGAATCGGCATAGGTTTGATACAAATATATTTTTCCTAACAAAAAAGGGGCTTCGCCATTTGTGGGTTTTGCAGCAATAAACGATTTTAGCAATGACTTTGCTTTTTCGAATTGTTCTGCATCTATTGCTTTTTTTGCAGGAGCCAAATCTTGAGCTTGCGAATATGCAACTGAAATAACTAATGCAATTGTAAAAATTTTAAACTTATTCATCGTATTGTATTTAACTTTTTAAATTTATTTTTGTATGCTTATATTTCTACCAGGAATTTTTATCGGCAATAAACCCGACTTTAATATAATTCTTTGACCTCGATCTCCTTTTAGAAAAACTTCAAATCCATTTCCTAAACCTGCAAATGTTTGACAATTTACAATATACAAATCACGTGCCAAAGGATAGGTTTTTTCTGCAAGGTTGTTTTGGCTCGGATAAAAATATTTCGAACCATTAATTGGTTTTACACTTAAAACCTGAATGTTTTCTTTATATTTTTCAATTTTTTCGGTTGGTTCCATCAGCCAATTTACTCCAACAACTCCAATCATACCTTTGTTTTCCGAAACGTATTTAATAACTTCTTCATTGGTTTTGAAAGAAAAGATATTTTTTTCTGGAGTGACTTTCAAATTTGCCATTCCGTTTAATAATCTTACAGTACTCGAATTTGGATTATCGAAAACTAATCCTTTGATATTTGAAATTGTTTTGCCTTTCATGAAATCTATGACATCTTGTAACGCTATAATTGTATCATTATTGCTTTTGTTTGTAATTAATGCAATAGCATCTGTGGCAAACAGGGTCTGTTTTGGAAAAATTTTTCTTTTTGTTAAATATAA
>JAYWEG010000200.1:0-3729 GCA_043779445.1 Bacteroidota bacterium | reverse complement strand
TTGATTTCGAATTTTTATAACGACACATAAATAAAAATTATCTTTATTTGTAAAAGGGTTTATTATTTTTAATTGCTCATTATAAAATTTATTTGTTTTTACTTTTGTGACAGGAATACAATATTTCTGAAAAAGTAATTCACAATTTTTAATTATAATGAACCCAAACCAATTTCAGATTCATTATAATTAAGGTTAATTCAAATTTAATATCGTTTTTCTAATTAAGTTTTGGATTATTAGCTTAACTTGTTAGAAATTAAACTTATAAATTCTTTTCTGGTAATGTCATTTTCGAATGCACCAGTAAATGAGGAAGTTGTAGTAAACGAATTTTGCTTTTGCACACCACGCATTTGCATACACATGTGTTGTGCCTCAATGACTACTGCAACTCCAAAAGGATTCAGTGCTTCTTGAATGCAATCTTTGATTTGATCTGTCAATCTTTCTTGTACTTGCATTCTTCGCGCAAAAGCATCGATAACTCTTGGAATTTTGCTTAAACCAACAATCTGCCCATTTGGAATATAGGCAACATGCGCTTTTCCGAAAAATGGTAACATGTGGTGTTCACACATGGAATACACTTCAATGTCTTTTACGACAATCATTTGTTTGTGATCTTCTGTAAACATAGCGGATTTTAGAATTTCAAGTGGATTCAAATCGTAACCTTGGGTTAGAAATTGCATCGCTTTTGCTGCTCTTTCGGGCGTTTTCAAAATGCCTTCGCGGTTAGTATCTTCGCCAAGATTTTCAATAATTGCTTTATAACCGTTAGAGATGTGTTCTAATTTTTCGGTATTGTAAATTTCAATTTTTTCGTAATTCTTCATTAATAGTTTTAGATGTTTTTTATAATTTTAACAAATTTAGGTAAGAATATTGAATATTATTCTTGAACGAAAGTTAAGATTTTCAGAAGTTTAAGCCTATGAGTGTTACAAACCCTTACAGAGTTAAAGTGTTTACATTTTAAAGGTTACCAATCCATAATCCATTTGGAAAATTTGTCCAGATATTGATTTTGCATTTTCGGAAATCAAGAAATTCGCCATATTGGCAACTTCTTCGGGTTTCAAATAATTTTTCATTGGGTGGCGTTCAACCATATTTTCTTTCATTCGGTCGTTTCGAAGAATATTTGCTGCAAGCGTAGTTTCGGTAATTGTCGGTGCAATTGCATTTACTCGAATTACCGAGGCCAGTTCTGCACCTAATGATTTTACCAAACCTTCGACTCCAGCCTTTGCAGTAGCGACACTTGCGTGGTACGGCATTCCGAGTTTAACAGCTACCGTGCTAAAAAGCACAATCGAAGGATCATTTCCTTTTTTGAGCGTTGGTAAATATTTTTGGATTGTTTTTACAGCTCCTATGACATTGATTTCGAAATCGTTTCTAAAATCGTCAATACTCAAACTTCCGATTGGTTTTAGGTTTATGGAACCTGGACAATATATTAAGGTATCAATGTTTTCGATTTCTGGTAATGTGTCGGTTAAAACATTTAATTCGAAATGTTTTAGATTTGGATTGGATACTTCTGGAGCATTTCTCGAAATATTAAAAACCTGATTATTGTTTGCTAATTGTTGTTTTACAATCTCGAAACCAATTCCTTTGCTACCGCCTATTATTACTATGTTTTTCATGAGTTTTATTCTATTTTCTTAAATTCTATCTTTTCGATATTTTATTGTTATTTATTTGTCTTTGCATGGTACATTTGAAACGAGAATCTTGCGGATCATAACTTCGTAATGCTGCGTGTTTGGTTTTTCGACCTTGCACTCGTGCGCGCCATAACCTGAAACTCGACGCTTTCATTTCGGTTCGCATTAAGTTAATAACTTCTTGTTCTTTGAGTCCGAATTGCATCAGGATGGCATCAAAAGTAGTTCTATCTTCCCAAGCCATTTCTATGATTCGATCTTTTTCGATGTCTGTTAATTCTTTTTTTTCTGTTGTCATTTTGTTCTAGTTTGAAAGTTCTAGCTTGTTATATTTAAAATTTGTACGAAATAAGTTTGAAAATTATTTATTTACAAAAATTGTAAACCTACAACCCACAACCTATAACTTTTTACATTAATCCGAATCCCCAACATTTGCCAATGTGTGCATGCCTAAAATTCTTAATCCTTCAGCTTTTACTACTGGATTTTTTTTCATGGACCAAAGAAAATCACTTGCATATTTTCGCGTTTTTTCCATATTCACAATCGGGTTTGGATAATCTTTGCCCATTTCGAAATTACTAAATTTTTGATCTAAAAACGTCATTTTACTTGGTTCGTGAATAAATTGTAACGGAACATTTTCTAATTCTGGCACCCATTTTCTTATAAATTCACCATTTGGATCGTGCTCGATGCTGTTTTTTATTGGATTGTAAATTCGCAACATGTTAATTCCTGTTTCACCAGCCTGCATTTGTAGTTGTGGAAAGTGAATTCCAGGCTCAAAATCCAAAAACATTTGTGATAAATGCTGCGTACATTCTTGCCACGGTTGCCACAAATTATGGGTGAAAAATGACACAACCATGGCGCGCATTCGAAAATTTAAATATCCCGTTTCGTTCAAACATCTCATACAGGCATCGACTAACGGAAAACCTGTTTGCCCAGTTTGCCAAGCAGCAATGAATTTAGGATTGATTTTTTTCTTTAGTGAATGAAAGCCTTTGTTAACGCTTTCGAATTCCATAATTTCTTCCATTTCGAATTTTTGAATGAAGTGGGCTTGCCAAGTTAGTCTCGAAACGAAGGAATCTATTTGTTTTTTGTCTTTGCATGTCAATCGAAACTCTGCAGATTTTTGCAAAACTTGTCTAGACGAAATACAACCCCAAGCAATGTAGGGCGACAATCGGCTGCAACTTTTCCGAGCCAATGTTGGTTTTGAAATGTGATAACTATAATTGAAATAGCGTTCTGTGAAGAAAGATTTTAAATATTTGAATCCTACAGATGAGCCGCCTTTTTGAAAAATTTTATCAGGAAATGTTTCAAGATTTTTAATGTCTAATGATTTTTCTAAATCTAAAATTTCATCTATTTTTAAAAAATCCTCCAGATTTGGATTGAACACAATCTGCGGCGAGTTCATGTAGGCTTCCCAATTCTGCACCCAATTTTTACGACCTTGTAGCCCACGAAAAATTCCATTATTGATGTTTTCTTGCCAATTTATAAAATTATTTTTGCAATATCTGGCAAATGATTTGTCTCGATCATAAGTTATTTTTACTCCAGTTTCCTGATGGGAAAAAACATTATCAATTCTGTAAATTTCTTGTAATGAATTGAATACCGATAAAATTTCTCCTGAAACACACAAAACTTTAGTATTGAGGCTTTCGAGTTGCAAATTGATATCAACTAACGATTGTTTGATGAAATTCCAATGGCGTTTGCTGTAATGAAGGTCTTCTTCTAACGATTTTTCGAATACATATAATATTAAGGTAGGAATATTTGACTTTATTGCATTCGAAATTGCTTCGTTATCTTGCAACCGAAGATCTCTTTTGAGCCAAACTACGTTAATATGTTTTCTGTTTGTATTCAATTTTAATTTTTATAATTTTATATTATCTTTAAGTTTCTAAACTTTAAACTTTTAATCCAACCACAAATCCTGATATTTATTTTCGCCGTCATAATTTTCGGCTTGTAATTTTATATTAAATTTTCGGTCTCTTGGATCGTTTCCAACGCC
>JAYWEG010000199.1:0-3735 GCA_043779445.1 Bacteroidota bacterium | reverse complement strand
ACATCGAACTATCTATAATTCGTCTAGCAACGTTTTCTAATAAATTCGCTCGAATTGCCATTTCATCTACAACTATTTGGTTCAATAGTACATAATCGACTGTATCTTTTAAATCATCAGAAATTTCAGATTTCGATAAATCGGTTTCAATTTCCAAATCAACTCTGTAATTTGAACCTATTTTGCTTTCTTCAATCAAGCATCCGTGATAAGAAAATGTGCGAATGTTTTTAAGGATTATTTTTCCCATTTTACTTAATTATTATATATTATTGATAACAAACTTCTAACTTCTAACTTCTAACTTCTAACTTTTTTTATCTTTGCTAAAATAAAACAAAATAATGGCATCAGAAGATAAATCTTTAAATTTCCTTGAACAAATAATAGAACACAGTCTAGCAAGCGGTTTTCCTCAAAATAAATTACGTTTTAGGTTTCCTCCCGAGCCAAATGGCTATTTGCACATTGGGCACGCCAAATCAATTTGCTTGAATTTTGGTTTAGGATTAAAGTACAATGCACCTGTAAATTTGCGTTTTGATGATACTAATCCTGCCAAAGAAGAGCAAGAATATGTCGATGCTATCAAAGAAGATTTAACTTGGTTAGGCTTCAATTGGGCAGAAGAACGTTATGCTTCTGATTATTTTCAGCAGTTATACGATTGGGCAGTTTTGATGATAAAAAACGGAAAAGCATACGTCGATTCTCAATCTTCGGAAGATATGGCAACCCAAAAAGGAACGCCAACGCAATCTGGGATTGATGGACCTTTTCGTAATCGTTCTATCGAAGAAAATTTGTCTTTATTTGAACAAATGAAAAACGGCGATTTCGAAGAAGGAAAACACGTTTTGAGAGCCAAAATTGATATGACTTCCAAGAATATGTTAATGCGTGACCCATTGATATATAGAGTTTTGCATCGTCATCATCACAGAACTGGAAACGATTGGAAAATCTATCCAATGTACGATTTTGCCCATGGCGAAAGTGATTATATCGAACAAATTTCGCATTCCATTTGTACTTTAGAATTTGTAATGCATCGCGAATTGTACAATTGGTTTTTAGATCAAATTTATGATGATAATAAAGTCAGACCAAACCAATATGAATTTGCACGTTTGAATTTGAATTATACCGTAATGAGTAAACGAAAGTTATTGCAGTTAGTTCAAGATAAAGTAGTTAATGGTTGGGATGACCCTCGAATGCCAACAATTTCTGGATTACGTCGTCGTGGTTATACAGCTAAATCTATTCGAAATTTTTGTGAAACAATTGGTGTTGCCAAGCGTGAAAATATTATTGATGTTTCACTTTTAGATTTTTGTTTGCGTGAAGATTTAAACAAAACAGCACTAAGAGTTATGGCGGTTTTAGATCCAATAAAACTCGTAATTACTAATTATCCAGCCGATAAAGAAGAAATTCTTGATGCCGAAAATAACCAAGAAGACGAAGCAGCAGGTTTCAGAAAAGTGCCATTTTCAAGAGAATTATACATCGAAAAAGAAGATTTTCTTGAAGTTGCTCCAGCCAAATTTTTTAGGTTAAGTATTGGAAATGAAGTAAGATTAAAAAACGGTTATATCATTAAAGGAGAATCGGTTACAAAAGATTCAAATGGCAATATTACCGAAATTCAAGCTACTTATGATCCAGATTCTAAATCAGGAAGCGGAAGCGAAGCAAGCCAAAGAAAAGTGGCAGGAACTTTGCATTGGGTTTCTGTAAAACACGCAATTGAAGCCGAAGTTCGTTTGTACGACAGACTTTTTATTGATGAAGCGCCAGACAGTTATAAAGAGAAAAATTTCTTGGAATTTATGAATAAATCTTCGCTAGAAATTGTGAAAGGTTTTGTAGAACCAAGTTTATTAGATGCAAAAATTGGAAGCCATTATCAGTTTCAACGTTTGGGATATTTTGTTGTCGATAAAGATGCAACTGCTTCTAAATTAGTATTCAACAAAACCGTTGGACTAAAAGACGCTTGGGAAGAAAAAGGCAAAAAAGAAGAAAATTTGTTGATGAATATGCAAAAAGAAATCAATAAATATGTGAAAGAAAAAGACGAATCTATAGCCGAAAATTTATTGATTCCTATCATAGAAAATATAAAATCTATTGATAATTATAGTTTGGTTGTCAACACAATTATTAAAAACATCAAGAACGACAATAATGCCCTTTTGTTTTCAAACCTAATTTTAAAATATTCTGATAAAGTTACTGCTAAAGATATTGAAACCGAAAGTTTGCAAAAATTATATTCCATGTCGTTAAAAAGTCAATTGGTTGTTGTTAGGATTTTTGCAATTCAAAATTTGAAAAATGATTTAGAGAATTTTTTAAGTTTCCAAACTCAATTATTAGATTTGAAAAATTCTGAAAAAAATGAAAAAGTTTTAGAATTGTTGTAAAATTCTATTTTATAGTTTTTATAAATCAAAAATCCGTTTCACAACGGATATTCTTATTATAGTATTTTCTTATCATAATTTAAAAAATTATAGATTTTTACTTAAAAAACGACATTCATAAATTAATTTTAATCAAATAAAAAAATAGGTTAATGTGTTTTTACGTTTTCAAACAAATCGTTTATTAAATCACTTTATTTAAGTTTTTGATTAAAAATGAGTCAATTTTCAAATATTTTACATTAGACTATTGATAGTAAATAGTCTAATTTTTTCTAATTTCAATTTATTTATTTATATTTGACTATTGATAGTAAATAGTCTAATAAATGAAAATTAAAGAAAAAATTATTCAGCTTTTTGATTTTAAAAAAGAATTGAGTGTAACTGATATTGTAAATGAACTTTCGGTTTCTAAACAAATGGTTCATCTTGTTTTGAATTATTTGATTGGAAATGATTTTTTAGAAAAAATCGGAAGCACGCCAAAAACTATTTATAAATTAAAAAAACTTTCTGAAACCAAGAATAGTCCTTCAATTCTAATCTCAAAAGAAAAACAATCTTTCTTAAACGAAAATTTTATTCTAATTACGGAAATTGGTCAACTTCTAGAAGGTTTTCCAGCATTTGAAAATTGGTGTCAAAAACGAAAATTACCTTTAGAAAAAACCATTGATGAATTTATTTTAACCAAAGATAAATACAATAACTATCTCGATAACAATGGATTAATTTCTGGTTTAGACAAATTGAAAAACACCAAAGGTTACGACAAAATTTTTCTAGACGAATTGTTATATCTTGATTTTTATGCTATTGAACGTTTTGGAAAAACACGATTAGGAACTATTTTGCATTATGCCAAGCAAGGTCAAAACAAAATGTTGATGAAAATTTTAATTCAAGAAATTAAAGAAAAAATCGAAGTTATTATTTCAGAATATGATATTGATGCCGTAGCATTTGTTCCGCCAACCATAAAACGTGAAACTCAATTGATGAAATTTTTAGCTAATGGTTTGAAAATCAATTTACCAGTAATCGAAATTATGAAAATTGGTGGTATAATCCCTGTTCCTCAAAAATCATTAAATAAAATTGAAGAGCGAATCAATAATGCCGAAAATACATTTGTAATCAAAGGAAATGTTTCGTACAAGAATGTTTTATTGATTGACGATGCAGTTGGTTCTGGTTCGACTTTGAATCAAATTTCAGGAAAAATCAAACGAAAAGAATTAGCAAAAAACATTATTGGACTAGCAATTGTTGGCAGTTACAAAGGTTTTGATGTCATTAC
>JAYWEG010000198.1:0-3788 GCA_043779445.1 Bacteroidota bacterium | reverse complement strand
TGGAAAAACTGTGGAATTACGAAAAAATTTCTGCACCATTCGTAGAAGGGGATTATACCTATTTCTACAAGAATAATGGTTTGCAAAACCAGTCGGTTTTATATAGAAAAGATAAATTAGGCATTGAAGAGATTTTTTTAGACCCAAATACATTCTCTAAAGATGCTACAACGTCTTTGGACATAGTTAGCTTTTCTAAAGATGGTTCTTTGGCAGCCTATTCCATTTCATCAGCAGGAAGCGATTGGCGTACTGTAATTTTCATTGATGCAAAAACCAAAAAACAAATTGGCGAAAATTTAATTGATGTCAAATTTAGTGGTTTGTCTTGGTTGGGTAATGAAGGTATTTTTTATTCGAGTTACGATAAACCAAAAGGTAGCGAACTTTCAGCCAAAACAGATCAGCATAAATTATATTTTCATAAATTAAATACCAAACAAAATACCGATAAATTAATCTATGGTGATAAAGAAAAAAGAAGATATGTTGGTTGTGATGTTTCTGATGACAATCGTTATTTATATATTTCTGCGGCCAATTCAACTTCGGGTAACGAATTGTACATGAAAGATTTAGCAAATCCAAAAAGTGAGATAATTACTATAATTTCTGGTTACGAAAACGATGTTGATGTGTTAGATAATGTAGGTTCTAAATTATATATTTTAACCAATTTGAATGCTCCAAACAAAAGAATTGTTACTGTTGATGCCAAGAATCCAACAAAAGAAAATTGGAAAGATTTTATCCCAGAAACTCAAAATGTTTTGACTCCCACAAAAGGATCTGGGTTTATTTTTGCAAATTACATGAAAGATGCTATTTCGCAAGTAAAACAATATGACTATTCAGGTAAATTGATTCGTGAAATTGCCTTGCCTGGTATTGGCACCGCAACAGGTTTTGGCGGAAAAACTAAAGATGCTGTGTTGTATTTTACCTTTACAAATTATACCACACCAGCAACAAGTTATAGTTTTGAACCAAAAAAAGGCGTTTCCAAAATATATAAAAAACCATTGGTAGATTTCAAATCTAGTGATTATGAATCAAAACAAGTTTTTTACACTTCGAAAGATGGAACAAAAATCCCAATGATCATTACTTCTAAAAAAGGAATAAAACTCGATGGAAAAAACCCTACGATACTCTATGGTTATGGAGGATTCAACATTAGTTTAACTCCAAGTTTTAGTGTAGCCAATGCAGTTTGGTTAGAAATGGGCGGCATTTATGCTATGGCAAACATGCGTGGTGGAGGAGAATATGGAGCAAAGTGGCATGATGCAGGAACAAAATTGCAAAAACAAAATGTTTTTGATGATTTTATTGCGGGAGCAGAGTTTTTGATTTCACAAAAATATACTGCTTCAGATTATTTGGCAGTTTCTGGACGATCAAATGGTGGATTGCTCATTGGAGCTGTGATGACACAACGACCAGAATTAATGAAAGTTGCCTTGCCTGGAGTTGGTGTATTGGATATGCTACGTTACCATACTTTCACAGCAGGTGCAGGTTGGGCATATGATTATGGAACTGTAAACGACTCAAAAGAAATGTTCGATTATATCTACAAATATTCGCCAGTTCAGAATGTAAAAACAGGAACAAAATACCCAGCAACTCTAATAACAACTGGTGATCATGACGATCGAGTTGTACCATCACATAGTTTTAAATTTGCATCGGAACTACAAGAAAAGCAATTTGGCGATAATCCCGTTCTGATTCGAATTGAGACCAATGCAGGTCATGGAGCTGGAAAACCAGTTTCAAAAACAATCGAAGAAGCGGCAGATATTCAAGCGTTTACTCTATTTAATATGGGTTTCAAAGAAATTCCTAAAGTTTTTTAAATCAAATAATCATGTAAGTATATTTTAAAAGAGCATTTTCAATTTGGAAATGCTTTTTTATTGTGAATTTCAAAAAATTCTAATAGTCTAATTTACCCACATAACGTAACAATTTTGATATTTTGGCTTTTCGATTATTGATGTAGGTAGAAGAATCTGATGCTTTGTATTTTCTTGGATTTGGTAATATTGCTGCAATGCCAGCGGCTTGTTGTGTCGAAAGGTTTTTGGCATCTTTTTGATACCAATGTTCTGCAGCGGCTTGTGCTCCATAAACTCCCTGACCCATTTCAATAGAATTCAAATACACTTCCATGATTCGTTCTTTTCCCCAAAAAAGTTCAATTAAAACCGTGAAATAGGCTTCGAAAATTTTACGAACATAACTTCGACCTTGCCAAAGGAAAACATTTTTAGCGGTTTGCTGACTTATGGTGCTTCCACCTTTTATTTTTTTTCCTTTTGAGTTGTATTTGAATGCCTTTTGCATAGCCGTGAAATCAAATCCATGATGATGCAAAAAACTTCCATCTTCGCTTGCAATAACTGCTTTTTGGAGGTTTGGTGAAATTTGGTCTAATGAAACCCAATAATGGCTGCAAGTCATTTCTTTTCCGTCTAATTTTTGCTCAATGGCTCTTGTAATCATTAATGGGGTGAAAAAAACTGGAACAAATCGAAGAATTATAACCAACAAAATTGAAATCACAAAAAAATATAAAGTTACTTTTTTGAAGAATTTAAAAAACTTTGATTTTAGAGTTACTTTTTCAGGAGCCTTTCTTCCCGAAGTTGATTTTATTTTAACACCCATTTTTATACTAAGTCTGCTAATTCTGTTCCTACTAAACTACCGATGGCAACTCCCATTCCGCCCAAGCGAACTCCACAATATACATTTTCTGATAGCTGAGTAACAATTGGATTTTTAGAATTTCCCATACCCATGATGCCGCTCCAACGGGTTTCGATTTTGAAATCTTTATTTGGTAAAATTACCTCTTTTAGTAGTTCTTCCAAACGATTTTGAATGTTATTTGTTATTCCAAATGTTGTAGTATTTTCTGTCTCAAAATCGAGATTTCGAGCACCACCGACCAGAATTCTATTATCAATATTTCTAAAATAGCAATATCCTTTGTCGATATGAAAAGTGCCTTTTATGTCTAAATTATCAATGGGTTCGGTAATGATTACTTGCGCTCTTGCTGGCATTACTTGCCCATTTGTGAGTTCGCCAGCGAAACCATTTGTTGCAAAAAGAAGTTTGTTTGTTTTAAAACTAAAATCATTTAAAGCCACTTCTACAGTAGTTTTGTTTTCATGGAAAGAGGTGACAGTCAGATTGTTTAGTATTAAAATATTTTCCGAAACTGCTAATTTCACAAGATTGTGCATCATAATTCCCGTATCTATTTGGCCTTCAAATGGATTAAAAATCGAATATTCGTGTATTCCCGAAAAACCAAATCGATCAACCTCTTTAGCAAAGGTATCCGTTTTGAAAATTGGTTTTAGAATTTCATTTATAAACGGAAGTTTTTGTAAACAATCCTTGTAGGTATCATTGTCGTTTTTTAAAAAAAGTTCATATCCTCCAAAGGGTTTATAGTCAATTTTGTCATCTCCCAAACGTTTTCGAAGTAATTCAATTCCTTTTTTTCGTTTTTGAATTAATTGAATAACATCTTCTTCGGAATGCGTTTTCAAGTCATCAATAATTTCTGAAAGGCTTCCAAAACAAGCAAAACCAGCGTTTTTGGTACTTGCACCTTGAGGTAAAATTCCTTTTTCGAGAATCAGAATTTTGCTTTCTGGAAATCGTTCTCTCAATCGTAAAGCACAATGAATCCCAACGATACCGCTTCCAACAATAGTGTAATCTACGTTAGTAAACCAATTTTTTATTTCCCAATAACTCAAATT
>JAYWEG010000197.1:0-9406 GCA_043779445.1 Bacteroidota bacterium | reverse complement strand
AAACCTAATTCAAAATCATTAAAAAGTGTAAAAATTTCTTGATACAGATTTTTGGATTGCCAAGGTAAATTTTCAAAATTACTCGATTGGAATGTATCTTTAGATACTCCAATTAAATAAGCACCACCTTGAAAATCTTTTCCTAATACAAAATCTTTTTTTTGTAACAATGCTTCGGCTGCAAGTAAATCTTTTTTGGATAGTGACAAACAATCGTTACCAATGATAATAATTTTTTCAAAATTTTGTTCAAAAACTGTATTAATTGCGTGATTTAATTTTTGACCAAAAGTGAATCCTAGTTGATTTTTTTCATTTGAAATAAAAACTTGTAAATTAGTTTTTGAAATTATTTGGGATTTTTTGTCAATGATTTTTTGCCACATCAAAACATTTTGCTTTTTTGAGTCAGCAATAGGTTTTGTAATACTTTCTTGTATTTCACTTTGACTAAAAAGTAAAATACAAGTTTTGTTACTAGTATAATTTAAGCTTGAATTGATTGTTGTAGGCATATTAATAATTAACTTTTTACATCTTTAATTTTTTTACCACTTTATAAAATGTATTGATATTTTCATTTTCTTTTATGATTTGAAAATTAATATATTATGCTAAAAGTTTTTATGATATTTTATTGTTTTTAATGTTTAACGAAAATACGTTAAATAGTCGTAAAAGGTTTTCATTACTTACAATTATTTTTATGCTTATTCTCTTATATTTGGAATTAATAAATATAACGATCAGTTAAAGTTTTGATAACTAACTATATATTTAATTATTCATAAATTATATTAATTATTATCAAAAAAATATCAAATTCATTATTTCAAAACGGAATTGTTATTGGGTTTTTTATTTAATATTTTTTTGATAATATTTTACAATATTTTCTTGACTAGTGCCCAACCAATATTTAATATGAATCATCAAAAAATGAAATTGTAATTTCCAAATTCCATTTTTGATGTATTTTCTAGCCGATGTAGTAATTTTTTTTTGAATTACTGCAAATTTTGAATTTTTGTAAAGTCTATCAATTAATTCATTGTCTTCATAAATAGTAAAACTTTCATTGAAACCTTTCAATTTTTCGAATAATTTTCTTTCGATAAATAAAGATTGATCGCCACCACGAAAAGCCAAAAAATTAAATCGTGTAAACCATTGCGAAACTTTCAAAACTATATGATTGTTATCAAATTTCATTTTAAAACAACCCGAAAGATTTCCGTTTTTGACTTGATTTACAATTTCTGAATCGAAATTTTTGGGTGGAAATGTATCGCAATGCAAGAAATATAAAATATCTGAAATAGCATTTTTTGCACCAGTATTCATTTGAATTGATCTACTTTTTTTCGAAGTAATAACTCTAATATCAGGATAGGATTTTAAAATTTCATTGCTCTTGTCTTGGCTTCCGCCATCAATAACAATTATTTCTTGTGTGAACTCTGGGTTTTTTATTTGAATTAAATAATCAAGGAATTTAGAAATACTATCTTCTTCGTTGTAAATAGGAATTAGAATTGAAATTTTCACATTACAGAAAATAAAATTATTTATTCAAACTCCAATTGTAATCTAAAAATCGTGTTTTGGCTTTTTTATCTATTGTAATTCTGGAATATTTATTTAAAAACTCAATAACTGAACCCGATTCTTCTTTAAAGTCGCTAGAATACCAGTCAAAAATATTTGAAAGTTTAATTTCTGATGCAGTAATTACATTTTTACTTTTATCATTTATAAATTCTTTTGCTCCAGCCTCAAGTTGTTTGTCTAATTTATCTGCTATGTACACTTCATTGCTCATTATTGGGCAAGAATAACTAGCACAATTTATAGCAAAATGGATTCTGGGATCGCCCATTTTTCGGAGGATTTTATTTTCAACATCCCACAAAGAGTACAAAATTTTGCCTTGTGGAATTATTTTCTTATCCCAAACATTCGAAATGTCTTTAATACTTTTTACTGGATAATTATCAATGATTGATTTGATAGTGAAAACATTGTAAACATTGATATAGTATGCCATTTTTTCGTTTTTTGACCATTTATCAGTTGGTCTCGAATCTGTTAATTCGGTTGCAATTGCTTCTAATTCGATTTTATTGACTTTTATTTTATCATAATTTACATTGCCCGAATTCGAAACATTTTTTTTTAAAAAAGAGGCATAATTTTTATAATCTATATTTTGACTGAATGATTTTATGGATAATAAAAAGATAAATAAAAGTAATTTTTTCATGGTTGTTTTTTTTATTAAAGTAAATCTGTATCGTGGTTTTATATTTTATTTAAATGAGGATACTTGTTGTTGGATGAAATCGTTTGGAAAATTTTCATCACCTAAAAATCCTAATTCATTATCTCGTCCGTCTTTTGGAATATAATTTGTTTTGAAAATATAATCCCAAACCGACAATGTCAAGGCAAAATTTGTGCCATATTTATTTGGCATTTCTTTAGTATGATGCCAAATGTGCATTTTTGGATTGTTGAAAACATATTTCAAAACTCCATAATCCCAACCTAAATTGGCATGGTTCAAATGCCCCACTGCTATCGTAAAAAAATGAACAATAAAAACATCTTCGATAGAAAATCCACCAATAATTGCCAAAGGAATATATAATATTGCTTTATAAACTATGGGTTCAACCCAGTTGTATCGCAAGTGTGCCGCAAATCCCATTTGTTGAACAGAATGATGCGTTTTGTGAAATTTCCATAAAAACGGAATGCGATGTAACAGTCTATGCGTGTTCCATTGTACGAAATCCGAAACAATAAAAAACATCAAAAGCGATATGATTTTTGGAAATAAGGCAATATCTATTAGTTGAATGGAGGCTAATTGCAATCCAAAATTTGATAAAAAATCATTAAATAATTGAGCTGTTACATTGGATAATGCAATTAGAATTATCAGATTTAATAAAAAAAAATTAAAAAACATGTAAAAAATATCCAACCAAAAATCTTTTCGAATAATGGGTTGATTTTTTCGCCATGGAAATAAAATTTCAAGTATAAATACAATCAAAGAAATGATTATCAATCCATAGAAATAATTTTCGACATGCAAAGTCGAGATTTCATTTTTTAGATAGTTAAAATATCCAAAGTAGGAATTGCTTATTATTTCTTGGTATTTGTTCATTTATTACAATTTAGCATAAATCCCAAAATTTAAAGTTGGAGCAGCGGGAGCATTGTCTAAGGCAAATGCACCAAGTGCAGCAAAATTGGCTCCAAATTTATCTTTTGTAAATTCATAATTTAATTTTAGACCAACAGCCGAGTAACTTTGTCTGTCAAAATAGGATGGCCATTGATTTGGATCTTTTATGTAGGCATCTTCTTTAGCAACAATTATTCGGTTGTCTACAACTAACATAATATGTCCATTTTCGATTATATTATATCCAACTTCGGCGCCAAGTTTCAAAAAATCTGAATATTCATTGTTCATATATCCATAGCCTAAATTACCAAAATAATACCATTTTCCTGAACTTGAACCAACAGAAATATAAGGCAGAATTGTCGAAGCATTAAAGCCAGTTGAAAGTGTTTTAGTGTCATTTTTTGAAATAGAGTTAAGTGAATATTGTAATCCGCCACTAATTTTCCAATTGCTATCAAAAAGTTTGTATTTTAAACCTATGGTTAGGTTACCAAGACCATTCAATTTCTCTGATTGATTGATGAAATCGCTCTTGTAGCTTACTGATTTAAAAGGAATAATAAGTTGCGCTTCCAAATCTTTTGTAATGCCATATTCTGAGTAAAGTTGTGTTGTAATATCAGAATAATCAGCGCCAAGTTCTTTCAATTTTCCATTGACTTGTGCTTTGCTGTAACTCAAACTTGTGAGTCCAATTTGCACATAAGCTCTACCTTTTTCTTTTGTCCAAGGGCTTTGAGCAAAAGTTGTTTGAGAAATTGACAATATTAAAAATAATTTCAATGAATTTTTCATAGTTGATTGGTTTTAAAGAATTAGACTAAACTAAACACATTACTGACAAATTTACGATTATAATTTTATCATTTCTATGAACAAAGCAATCATTTTTGGTTCTGCGGCTCCAGCTAAAGCAATGATTTCTGGAATATTAACTGGGTTTAAATCATCAGGATTGCATTCGTCTGTTAAAACCGAAATGGCTAAAACTTTTAAATTTAAATGATTGGCAACAATAACTTCGGGAACAGTACTCATTCCAACAGCATCGGCACCAAGGGTTTTTAGCATTCTGTATTCAGCTTTGGTTTCGAGTTGCGGTCCAACAACAGCGGCATAAACTCCTTTTTGAATCATAATATTTAATTTTTGTGCTGCATTTAATGCCGAATTTTTTAGCACAACATCATAGGGTTCGCACATATCTGTAAAGCGTTCACCAAAATCTGATACATTTTTGAACGCCAATGGAGATCCGCCTTGCAAGTTGATGTGATCCTCAATCAACATTAAATCGCCTTTTTTGAAATTTAGATTTATTGCTCCTGCTGCGTTGGAAACAAATAATTTTTGAATGCCGAGTTGTTTTAGAATACGAATCGGAAAAGTAATTTCTTGCAACGAATAGCCTTCGTATAAATGAAATCTACCTTGCATGATAACTATTTTTTTATTTTCTAACGTTCCAAAAATTAGTTTACCCGAATGGAATTCGACTGTTGAAACAGGAAAATTTGGTATATCAGAATATGAGATTTCTTTAATAATCTGAATATGATTGACAAATTGCCCCAAACCAGTTCCTAGCACAATGCCAATCTCGGGGGAATCAAAACCTTTTTGGATTAAATAATCGGTAGTTTCTTTTTGAAGCGCTAATGTCATTTTATTTTAGATGTATTTTTGAAATTCGTGAATAGTTTTCATGTCCTCAAAAGTATCAATATCGTTTTTAGATTTCAACAAACAAATATTAAAATTCTCTAAATCTGCCAAAGTATCTGATAAAACGGAATTTGTCCCCCATTTTTTGTTGGAGAAAATTCCTTTCGGAATTAATTTTAATCCCAATAAATAATAACCGCCATCATCTGCTGGGCCAATTACAATATCGTGTTTATCAAGTTTTTCGAACGCTTCTTCAATATCCGATATTTCTAAATCATATAAATCAGTGCCAATAATTACAATTTTATTATAGTTTTCTTCAAATCCTTCCGCAAAAGCATTTCGCATTCTAGCGCCTAAATCAGTTCCAAATTGTATCTTTTTTTGGTATACTACATTATCCCAAATATCGTCATAATTAATTTCCTCGGAATATAAAACACGTTTAGAAACACCAATTTTTTTGATAATATTGTTAGTGTGATTCAAAAGTATTTTATATACTTCTAATGCATTAAAATCTCCAATACTTGTTGCTAATCTTGTTTTTACTTTTCCTAACTCTGGATTTCGAGTAAATATTAAAATTAAATTTTCTTTCATAATTCGAAATCTAAAAAACTTTGTTTCCTTTTAATAAATAAACACTCCATTCTTTAGAAAAACCATGCACTTTTTCAGTTTCATTATTATTAGAATCATAAACAGGCTGATTTTGATTCTTCCATTCAAAAATCCCACCATATAAATTAAAAACATTTTTATAGCCCATTTTTAATAATTTTTCACCAACTTTTTCACTTCTAACGCCTAATGAACAATATACGACAATGGTAACATCTGGGTTTTGGTAATTTTGTTTTATTTTTTTGGAATCGAATTTATTACAACCCACAAATTGAGCATTTTTTAAATGACTTACTTTATATTCTACTTCTTCACGTGTATCAAAAATCAACACATCCTTCTTGTTATACAAGTCATTTACTGTTATGTAGGGAACAGAATTGCTATTGAATTGTTTCAAAACATCCTTAATCGTTTTTTGAGAGAAACAACTAAATGAAACGAATAAAAAAATAAATAAATTTTTCATAAAAAACAATTTTAAACGAAAATAGACATAAAAAAGTTGGATACTGACAAATCCATAATTATAAACGACAAAAAGCCACTCATTTCTGAATGGCTTTTGCTTAGTAGCGGGAACAGGACTCGAACCTGTGACCTTCGGGTTATGAGCCCGACGAGCTGCCTACTGCTCTATCCCGCGATCTTTGGCTACAAATATACAAACAAAATCTGTATTTGCAACAATAAAATTAAAATTATTTTTTATTTTATATCCTTGATATCCTTGTGTTTGAATTTTTTTTGATGTGAAATAAAATTTTGATTAAAGATTTAGTGTTAATTAGTTTCTGAATTGTTCAAAAAAGTAGCACTCGCCAAGATAGTAATTGCTAATATTGACGAGTGCTACAATAAATTTTAGTTTTTAAGAAATTAGGTTTTATAAATAATCCTGAATGGAACAATATTAATGGCTCTATTTTCGATGGTTATTTTCAAATCTTCCCTCAAAAATTCCCATTCTTCATCATTATAAAATTTGTTATCTAAACTCCTTTCGAGGTAAATGTCAATAGTAGGAGTATAGCCTACATTGCTATCTAAACTTGTTTGAATCCCGTTTTTTATTTCTATTTTTTCTACAGAATCTCCAAAATGGTTCTTACAAAGAATTATAATATCCTGTCGAGTGACTATTCGTTGATTCGAAATTAAATTTTCTCTAAAAGCATAAATTTTTTCTGAATTTGAAAGTTCATTTTTCCCACCTTGCGTAGTGGTTAATAATACCATACTATCTTTATCGAAGTCTGCACCTTTAAGAGATGTTAATTTAGAAAATGCATTTATTTTATTTGCATCTTCTCCATTTGTAGTCCAATATTTTACAAATAATGTGCTTTTTTCAGTTTTTTCTTTTGAATTTAAAATTAAATAGGGATTATTTGAGTTTTGTAATCCAACTTTGGATATTTTATTTCTGAACCTGGAAATTATTTGATTAATTTCTTTTAAATTATTATCAGTAAAATCATTCCCAAGTCTAGAAAAAGCCGAGGCTTCATCTCGAATCAAATCTATTAAGTAATTTATTTCTTCTGTGGCATTTCGTTCATCAAATCTAGCAATTCCTCCAAATCTAAGATAAGCATAATCTTCTTCAGTGGAATCGTCTGTATTTGAAATAACATCAAAAGCTGTATTTTTATCATTTGTTACGGAAAATAATTCCAGAAAATAATCTTCGTTTAGGCTTAATGGATATATGTTTAAAACATCTTTTATGTTGCCCTGAATTTCATTTAATTTTTTATTAATAACTGGAAAACAGTTGTTTGCACAAAATATTTCTGAAAGAATGTCAGGACCAATGACATTTGGAAATTCAATTCGTAACCACAACAATTTTTCTTCTTCAATTTTTTTTAACTCTTCGCTTGGAATTATATTTTTTAGTTCTTTTGGGATTTTATATTTTTCATCGTCAAGCGTTACGACATCTTTTACGGTTATGAAATTTGTTTTATAAAACTCATTTACAAGTTCTTGTACTTTTTCGATGTGATAAAAATCTTGTTGCATTAACTCATTTTCTTGTTCATGAGTTTTTTCGCTATTGTTATATCCTTTTTCCGTGGTTAGTCTTTCGTCATTTAAAAACCATTTTGCTCTTGGTAAAAAATGATAAAAAATATTCCGTTGGTGTATGTTTTTTAAATAAAAATAAAACATTAAATCTTTTAAGATTCCTTCGCCTTCATGTTTCAGACCAATCCAAATAGTACCATGTGGCGTTGGTTTTAAATAGTTTTTACCAGAAATAAATTCCTTGAATTGTTCTCTCTCTACTTGTTGTACACCACTTGGTAGAACAACATAGTTAATTTTATTTCTATTTAATTTTATCTGTTTTGTTGGACCGAAGAAATAACTTTTAACGGCACTTTCTGTTGGGTTGTATGGATTTATTTCTTTCTTTTGATAATAGAATTGATGAAAATTACTCAAAACGGTATCGTTTTCAACGGGATATACTTTCAAAATACCTCGTGCGGCACTGGCTTTTGCGGAGGCAGTAGGTGTTAAAACCTCAATTAATCGTTCGGTTATGCGTCGTCGGCTCGAAAAAATTTCATTAGATATTTTTTCTAGTTCTTTTGCGCAAACATCGAAAAGTAAATTAACAATTGGATCAAATACGTTTTCGAGTTCAACATCGGAATATCCCCAGTGTTTTGCTGCTCTTTTTAATAATCTATCTTTTATTTGATCTTTTGATAACTGATTCATAAACTAAATTTTACTTAACTGAAAATGGTGCCAAATAATAAGAACTTTTAAAGTAATAGGGTTGGTTGGTTTGCTTTATAATTCCATAAACAATTATGTCAAGACGTTTTTTTACTCTAATTTTTATATCAAAACTCAAAGTATCTTCAACCACTCCGAGTACAACATCCGTAACGATGAGTCTTTTTTCGTATTTTTTTACTTTTTCAAAAACAGATTCCTTGATTTGATCTTTTAATTGGGTAGGATTTGCAAGTTGGTTAAAATCGGTTTCCCAAATTATTGTACCAAAATCCTCGTCATATTTGTATTCTCCAAAAACAGTTGTGATCACAAGAGCTATGAATTGAGCTAATGATTCCTCAATAGTCACTTTTCTAGCATCTTGACCAACAGTTAGTTTTTTAAAATCGAAAGGTATTTTATAAAATAACGGATTCATTTATTTTAGTAAATTTAATTTCATCGTTTTTTGTTAAAGTAACCTTTAGAGTATCTCCTTTTTGAATTTCGTTGGCAATAATCATTCTAGACAAAGGTCTTTTTAATTGATTTCGAATGTTTCCTTTGATTGGTCTAGCACCATATTCACTACTAAAACCCATTAAGGCGATTTTTTCTTTATCTTTTTCGTCAATTTCTAGTTTTATATCTAATTTTTCTAGTAACTGAAGTAGTTCTTTTTTTAAATGTATGTCAAAAATTCGGGAAACACTTTTTACGTTTATTGGGGCAAAAGGAATAATTTCTGTCAAACGACCAAGAAATTCAGGACGAAAGTAACCAGTCATTAATTGAATTAAATCATTTGATTTTGGGATTATATCTTTTTCGAATGATTTTACGATATAATCAGATCCAATATTTGAGGTAAAAAGAATTACTGCGTTTGAAAAATCTCCCTCTTTTCCTAATCGATCATGAAGTTTTCCTTCATCAAGAATTTGAAGAAATACATCAAAAACAGATTTGTGTGCTTTTTCTATTTCATCAAATAAAACTATAGAATAGGGTTTTTGTCTAATTTTATTTACCAATAATCCTCCTTCTTCATACCCTACATAACCTGGAGGCGCACCATATAACAATGCTGCTGAATGCTCTTCTTTAAATTCGGACATATCCAGTCTAATAATAGCGCTTTCGTCCCCAAATAAAAAGTCTGCCATT
>JAYWEG010000196.1:0-3809 GCA_043779445.1 Bacteroidota bacterium | reverse complement strand
TTTTGAAAATGTTGTCCTATTTTTGCATCAACAAATTATATAACAAATTAACAAAATCAAAATGAAAAAAGTATTAATTTTATGTGTGTTGTCTATTTTTTTATCAAACTGTTCAACAGAAGAAATAGCAACTCCAGTAACATCTAAAAGCGAATCTGTTTTACCAACATCTGACAAAAACAACGATTTTTTCGCAAAACCAATTAAATCAACAACCGAAGTTACATTGAGTATCGCCACTAGAGGTTTTTCTTCATCTATTAGTATCAAAAACGGTATGATGACTAAAAACAGTACAGGAATTGTTCCTCCAAGCACTATCCGAATTAACGCTGCAAAATTAATTATTTACAATCAAAAATTTGCAGCATTAAATTTGGTAAAAATACCAACCTACAACGCTCCAACATGTCTAAGATGTGCTGACCAAGATTTAGGTCAAACATTACAAATCAAGCATGATGGTGTAACTTATACGTCAAAAACTTATGACAGTACAAATCCACCTGCAGCTTTAAGAGATTTTATTACTTGTATTAATGGTTTGAACTAAGAAGATTCAAATAATTAAAGTTTACAATAATATAAACCGTTAAGTTCAATTTTTACTTAACGGTTTTCTTTTATCAAAAAATTGATGTTTTAAACCAACCCTGCTCTTTTCAACAACGCATCTGCCTTTGGTTCTTGACCCCGAAAACGTTTGTATAATTCCATTGGTAATTCGGTTCCGCCTTTAGATAGTATATTGTCTTTGAATTTTGTCGAAACTTCTTTATTAAAAATGCCACATTCTTGAAAATAGGCAAACGCATCGGCATCGAGAACTTCTGCCCATTTGTAACTGTAATATCCAGACGAATATCCGCCATTAAAAATGTGCGAAAAAGAAACCGACATGCAATTTTCGGCTACATCCGGAAACAAAGTAGTGTTATCGAAAACCGATTTTTCAAATGATTTTACATCTAAAATACCAGATGGATCATTGCTATGAAAAGCCATGTCGAGTAATCCAAAACTTAATTGTCTCAAGGTTGCCATGCCTTCTTGAAAACTGGCACTTTCCTTGATTTTTTCGACATATTCTTGTGGAATAATTTCGCCCGTTTGGTAGTGTTTAGCAAACAAAGCCAAGGCTTCGGGTTCGTAACACCAGTTTTCCATGACTTGACTTGGTAATTCAACAAAATCCCAATACACCGAGGTTCCAGACAAACTTGGATAAATAGTGTTTGCCAACATTCCATGTAGACCATGACCAAATTCGTGAAACAAGGTCGTTACTTCATTAAAAGTTAGTAGCGAAGGCTTCGATTCGGTTGGCTTGGTAAAATTACAAACATTAGAAACATGCGGTCGTTCGTTTTTTCCGTCCTTTAAATATTGCGATTTGAAACTAGTCATCCAAGCACCATTTCGTTTTCCCTTTCTTGGAAAAAAATCAGCGTAAAAAATCGCAACCAATCCTCCAAACTCATCTTTTACTTCATAAGTCGTTACTTCTTCGTGGTATTTGTCGATGTCGAAAACTTCGGTGAATGTTAAACCAAATAATTTTTTGGCAATGGTAAATGCTCCTTCCAAAACTTTTTCTAACTGAAAATAAGGTTTTAGTTTCTCATCATCCAAATTGAATAGTTTTTGTTTTAATTTTTCGGAATAATAGGCCGAATCCCATTTTTCGAGTTGCTCAATTCCGTCTAAATCTTTTGCAAATGCTGCTAATTGGGCAAATTCTCTTTCGGCTGCAGGTTTGGCTTTATCCAATAAATCATTCAGAAAAGAGGTTACTTTTTCGGGATTTTGCGCCATTCGTTCTTCTAAAACAAAGTGTGAATGGGTTTCATACCCTAGTAAATTGGCGCGATCAAAACGCAATTTTGCAATTTTAAGGGTGATTTCTTGATTATCGAATTCGTTCTTTTGAAATGCTTTTTTGCCAGCAGCAATTGCCATTGTTTTTCGTAATTCCCGATTGTCCAAATAGGTCATAAAAGGCATATAACTTGGCATGTCTAACGTAAAGATAAAACCTTCCAAATTTTTAGATTTGGCTAATGATTTTGCTGCCTCAATTGTACCTTCGGGTAAACCTTTTAAATCAGTTGAATTGGTAATATGCAATTGGAAATTATTGGTTTCAGCCAAAACATTTTCACCATATGTTAATTTTAATTTCGCCAATTCGGCATCAATTTCACGAAGTTTCGATTTTTTTTCGTCAGATAAAAGTGCTCCATTTCTAAAAAAACTTTTGAATTTTTTGTCTAATAATGTTTTTTGTTCCGTAGACAGATTCAAACTTTCTTTTTTCTCATAAACAAATTTTATACGTTTAAATAAAACTTCGTTTAGCGTGATGTCATTTCCAAATTCAGTTAACAATGGTGTGATTTCTTGAGCGATTTTCTGCATTTCGTCGCTTGTTTCTGCTGAATTCAAATTGAAGAAAATAGATGATAATCTGTCCAAAGCATTTCCTGAAAATTCCAATTCTTCGATGGTGTTTTCGAAAGTTGGAGTTTCTGGGTTACTTGTTATTGAATTAATTTCTGCTCTTGCTGATTTTATATTTTCGATAAAAGCAGGTTGATAATCTTCGATGTTTATTTGCGAAAATGGAGCAGTGTCGTGTTTTGTTTGGAATTTTTGAGTAAGTATTTTCATGGTTTTTATCACAAAGTTTCACAAAGTACTCTCAAAGTTTCACAAAGATTTTTATGGAGTTTTTTTGTGTTTTCTTTGTGAAACTTTGTGAAATTATTTTATTTTTTTAGATTTTCAGAAGATTTAATAACGGCATCTTTCAAGTCTTCTTTGTACAGAATAATTTTGTTTAAAACAGATTTATCATAACTCCCAATAATTTGAGCAGCCAAAATTCCTGCATTTTTAGCTCCATTTAAGGCAACAGTTGCCACTGGAACACCGCCTGGCATTTGCAGAATTGACAAAACCGAATCCCAACCATCAATTGAATTACTCGATTTAACAGGAACGCCAATCACGGGCAACGGCGACATGGAAGCTACCATTCCTGGTAAATGAGCCGCACCACCAGCACCTGCAATAATTACTGAAATCCCACGATTATGAGCATTTTTGCTAAAATCAAATAATTTATCGGGCGTTCGGTGTGCTGAAACGATATCGACTTCGGTTTCAATTTCGAATGATTTTAGGATGTCGATGGCTTCTTGCATGATGGGCATGTCGGATATGGATCCCATGATTATGGCTACTTTCATAATTTTTATTTAAAAATCTAAAATGTTATTTATATTTTCTTTCATTTTTATTTTAATATCATTAGAAACGATTCCAATTTTTTTTATAAACCTTGAATTATCAATTGCTCTAATTTGATCAATCATGATGTCGCTGTTTTCTAACAAACCAAAATTTCCTTTATTAATTCTAATTCGTAAAATGGTTGATTCATTATTTAATTTGGTCGTAATTGGACAAACTATAGTTGACGGATGGTTAATTTCATTCAAAAAATTAGTTTGAATGACCACAACTGGTCTTACTTTTCCTGCTTCGGTACCAATTTGAGGGTTCAAGTCAGCAAGCCAAATTTCAAATTGATTCATGTAAATTATCTATTTGTTCGAATTGTCTTAAAACTTCCAAAGAACTTTCTGATACCAATTTAGACTCAAAATGCAACTTTTTTTGAAGAATTAGCCTTTTTTGTGCCTTATTATAATACTCTATAGCATCATTTATATATCTATTTCTGGGTTTTTTAATTGAAATTAGAATATTTTCAGTTTCTCCAAAAATCGAATCATCTATTTTTA